>JAJCYJ010000900.1 GCA_029262975.1 Saprospiraceae bacterium | reverse complement strand
GTATTACCCCCTTCAATGGAAATAGTCAAGTTGTTACCATCCAAATCGAATAAAGTAACAACTTGATCATCACTACTTCCTTTTGAGCATAACCAATTAGGTGCTACAGGCGTACCTATATTCACCTCTACACAATTGTTTTCGGTATTAAAAATCATTAACCCAGTATTGGGAAATGCGATATTATCTCTTTGTGATGATGTCAGTCTCGGTAAAAGAAATCCTTTATTGGTACTTTCTAATTCCAACAATGAGCTTGGATCAATAGCATTGGGATTATCTCCCATTTTTACCTGCCCGATAACATCTGGAGTCAGGAACAGCACTATAGCCAAGGAAAAAATGACATTAAAGAAGATAGACTTATCTACTCTAATATTGGGGTTGAATATGGTCATAATCAGATTGTTTTTACTCTGATTATCTACTCTATGAGAAAGTTATTGGGGTAAATAAAATTCATATATAGATAGTAGATAACCGAAAAGAGCGATCAACTGGTTATCGATACTATTTATTTAGGATTGATATACGTAAGAATTTGCGGACTCGTCCCGAGTGGTGTATATCCGGTTTTCTCTTAAAGGTGGTCCAAATACCACCTGGGGTTGTTGTGTAGATTGTATTCATTGGGTTTGTGTTATGCTACGTATAGGACATTCAAACTAGGGGCTTCCCCTATCGCATCGACGAATATTTAAATATCTCACCCAATTATGTAGTTGAAATGCAATTACTTAAGCTCCAATGGAGATGAATAAGTTGATCTTCAGAAATGGGGGCCTTTCATTCCTTAAAACCTTGTGATAACAAAAGTCTATAGTTTAATTTTTAGGTAAATATTTTTCAGGTAATGGAAATTCTTCATTCTCGCTTTGCCAGGAAATGTTAATAATCCACCATCGGCTACCGTCATTCATAAGTTGGATACTATTGATACCACGAGCAAATGGTGTGACATCTTTACTCGTTCTATATGACTCATAAGTACTAAACACATGAGTCAGGGCTCCGTATTCCTCCGTAACACGATGGATTTCTTTTTCAAAAAATCCGTTCTTTTCTAGATAACTTCCTGAATTTGTCACATAACCTTCTGGAGTTAGATGTATGAGTGTCTTCTGCCCCATAGAAGATGTTCTGATCGGAATCAACTGTGCATTAGGTGCAAAAAGATATTTAAATAGTTTCCAATCTCTTCTTACCCCTTTATCCCCTGAAATCACTGAGTAAAGCGTTTCTATGGTGCTATCCAGGCTTTTTGTCTTCGTCCTGTACAACCCATCATAGGATTGAGCTGTAACAGAAAATGTAAGCAGAAGGAAAAACAAAATTTTCATATGTGACTTATTGTGATTGATCTAAAGAAGGACCCTAAATATAGTAATACAACCGAATTACTTTACGAAAAATGCACTTGACTTATAATCAGCCCGGAATGTAAATCGTGTTCATGCGGATTAGTAGGTGCAGCAAATTAATCCGAGATGTAAAAGAAAACACTCATCTAAATGTCGATGAGAAAATTATACGCTGATATTGCATATTATTTAAAATATGTATACTTTTGATACCGACCGACGGTCAGTCGGTGCCAAACTACAATAAATTGACAGAAGTAAAACGTATCGTAAAGGACTATGAAGAACGTCGTCTTGAATTTATAAATGCTACTCAAGAATTCTTTTATTCCATCGGTTATGACCGCATGTCCATCCAGCTGCTAACAGAAAAAGTTGGCGTCGCGAAGGGTACTTTCTATCATTACTTCAAATCTAAGGAAGACCTCCTTTCGCAATGGGTTTTCCACATAATGCGCCAAAATATTGAGCAAAATGAACGAATAATCAATGACACCGGATTAGATGCCATTTCGAAGCTCAATAAAATATTTCGAATTGGGCGAGATTGGAAGTTGGATAATATAGAGTTGATCATTTCATTAATAAAAATATTAAATGATGATCATAATATCAGATTGAGAACTGAAATGGCCCGCCAATCAGCCCAAATGTCAAAATCTATTTTTGCAACGGTAATTGAACAAGGAGTTAACGAAGGTGTCTTAGAACCTGCCTTTCCGGCTGATTTTTCTCACATATTACCAAGAATTGGCCAGTTGTTTTCTGATGAATTTAGCGCAATGATGCTCTCACATTCAAGAACAACAACGCTTACTGAAGAAAGGGCCCATAACTTAGTAAGTATTTGGCAAGAAATAATAGAAAGAATATTAGGAGCGCCAAAAGGATCATTACTCTTTGTCGATGCTCATTTCATAAGCGAAGTAATTCATTATTTAAATCAAACTAAATTTAAAGAGACCTCTAAATGAATGTAATGTTTCCATTAAAAGTCATTAAAAAAGTGAAAATCCATATTATTGACAAGGGCGGCGGGGATACTTTTAAATATTTTTCTGTAATGACTCTATTTATTCTCTCATCTATATGCTTCATTCTTCCATGCAACCTCATTAGTCAGGACGCCGAGTCTATTATCCGGAAGTCTGAAGAAAAGATCCGAGGCAAGAGTACTTCACAATCTGAAATGACGATAACAACTGTTCGGCCAACCTGGCAAAGACAAATGTCTTTGAAAGGATGGAGTAAAGGCACAGATTATAGTCTAACATTAATCACATCGCCTGCCAAGGAGAAAGGAATTGCTTTTCTAAAAAGAAAAAGAGAGGTATGGAATTGGATGCCTTCTATTGAACGTACAATCAAGATGCCTCCATCGATGATGTCTCAAAGCTGGATGGGCACAGATCTAAAAAATGATGACCTCGTACGTGAATCTTCAACGCTCAAAGATTATACTCACGAAATTCTCAAGGATACTCTCATCTTGGATCGACCCAGCTGGAAAATAGAATTAATCCCCTTACCTGATGCTCCCGTAGTCTGGGGTAAAGTACACCTCTATATAGATAAAACAGATTATTTGCAACTATTAACAGAGTTCTTTGATGAAGATGGATATCTCGTAAATACAATGGTTGTCACAGAAATAAAAAATCTTGCAGGTCAACTTTTAGCCACAAGAATGGAGGTAATACCAGCAGATGAAGAAGGGCATAAGACGATTCTACAATTTGAAAATATGGCTTTTGATCAACCCATACCGGATAGGGTGTTCACAACCCAGTTCATGAAAAAAGCAAAATAAAAATTGAATTAAATGTAACCATTATTTAATTATAATTTTAAAGACAGAATGTATCTAAAACTTGCATGGAGAAACCTTTGGCGCAATAAGCGCAGAACTGCCATAACTATGGCTTCTATCTTTTTCGCTGTTGTCTTGTCTACCTTAATGATGAGTTTTAAAGAGGGAGTTTATGTTAACATGGTTGATTCCATGGTAGGTGCATATACAGGACACGCTCAAATTCATAATTCCGGATTTTGGGATGATAGAACACTTGATAATTCATTAGTTTATGATCAGGATTTAAAAAATAAAATTGGCTCCGAAAATGCTATTTCAAGTTTTGCACCACGAATAGAAAGTTTCGCTCTTGCTGCATCAGAAGAAATTACAAAAGGTTCACTTGTCGTCGGTATAGACCCGGACCTCGAGATTCAAAATACAGCTCTCAATGAACGTATTATAAAAGGGCAATATTTGAAAAGTGATGAACGTGCCGCTCTTATTGGTGATGGACTTGCTGCTTACTTAAAACTCAATGTTGGTGACACAATAGTACTAATCGGTCAGGGATATCATGGGGCGAGTGCAGCCGGAAAATATGTAATAAATGGAATCGTCAAGTTTGGCTCTCCGGAACTAAGTAAACAAATTGTATTTATTCCCTTAACAATGGCACAAGCTCTTTACGGTCTTGAAGGCAGGGTGACTAACGTGGTCTTAAAACCAGAAGATCCATTATATACCGGTGATATTGTAGACCAATTACGCCAAACACTTGGTGTTGGATATGATGTTATGTCCTGGCAGGAAATGGCTCCTGAATTAGTAAATATGATTGAAACAGATCGTAAAGAGGGATATGTATTTATGCTCATCCTGTATATGGTGATATCATTTGGCATATTCGGTACGGTACTCATGATGCTCGCAGAAAGGCGACATGAATTTGGTGTATTAGTAGCGATAGGGATGAAGCGAATGTATCTCGGATTTGTTGTCTTTTTTGAAGTCCTGATTATTTCTATTTTAGGTGCAATTATTGGTATGATCGGTGCTCTTCCAGTATGTTCTTACTTTTATTTGAACCCAATACAACTGGGAGAGGATATGAAAAAAATGGCAGAGGATTATGGGATGGAAGCCATCATGCAACCTACACTGGCCCCTTCTGTTTTCATTCAACAAGCAATAGTCGTGGCCATTATAGCGTGTATCATAGCCATCTATCCATTTATTCAATTGATCAGAATGGACGCCATTACCGAAATGAGAAGCTAACATGAAATATTTAATCATAGTAAATATCAAATAAGGGTGATACCAAAAGTTGCATGGAGAAATATTTGGCGGCATAAAATTCGCAGTCTGGTTGTCATTGTAGCAATTGCTTTAGGACTTTGGGCAGGAGTCTTTGCGTCAGCATTCGTCGTAGGCATGATGAATCAAAAAATTGAAAGTGTAATCAAGCTCGAGATTTCACATTTTCAAATTCATCACCCAAAGTTTACTGATGAATTCATGCCAAAATATACAATAGATAAAGCTGATCAAGTATTGGAGTCCTTGAGGGCAGAAAATGAAATTGCTGGATATGCACCCAGAGTTGTCAGTATGTCGATGTTTGGATCAGCCAATAAAAGTGGGGCTTTAAAGGTTACGGGAATAACACCCGATCTAGAGACTGGGGTTACAGACATTCATAATGTAATCGTCGATGGTAAATACTTCGAAGGTGTAAGTAGAAATCCAATATTGATAAGTAGCAAAATAGCCAAAGACTATAAATTAAAAATTCGATCCAAAGTCGTCATTACGGTAAATGATATAGAAGGAGAAATCACAGCTGGTGCATTTCGCGTAGTTGGAATATACGATTCAAAAAATCCACTATTTGATAAATTAAACGCATTCGTACAACTAGAAGATTTACAACAATTAATCGGTGTTCAAGGTCAGTTTCATGAATTTGCTGTCCTCCTTAAGGAACATGAAGCAGCCGATAGAATGGTAGAAAAGATTCAAAAATTATATCCCGATTTAAAGGTCCAGTCATGGATGGATCTGGCATCAGGTATGCGATTAATGGTAGAAACAATTGACGTCTATGCTTTGGTCATTGTTTCTATTATTCTCGTAGCACTTTTATTCAGCATCGTCAATACGATGCTGATGGCAGTCCTTGAAAGGATTCGGGAAATTGGAATGCTAATGGCTGTAGGAATGAGTAAAGCAAAAGTCTTTAAGATGATTATGTATGAGACCGTGTTTCTTTCTTTGATCGGTGGCCCAATAG
>JAJCYJ010000899.1 GCA_029262975.1 Saprospiraceae bacterium | reverse complement strand
ATATCAGGACAATTTCTGGATCAGATTGCAATGAGCGCAGGATGGGGATTGCGCTTTGATTTTGATTACTTTCTATTGCGCTTTGATTTTGGATATAAGTTGAGAAGTCCTTTTGTGGACCCGGAGACCAATTCTCATCTTATTCTCACTAATGGAAAATATAATGGCATTCTTGGCAATGTAAATTTTGCAATCAATTATCCTTTTTAATTTTAAGACCAGGTTCTATTTCGATTTTAGATGTCCTCGATTTTCGGATCATCTGCCAGATCCTTCTGAATATGGGTCGATTGTCGTGTAAGGCTCGCCAGGAGAGATATATAGCAAATGGGAAGAGTAAGATACACGGAATCCACGCTCCGACTACTGGGGATACAGCACGGCTCCCCATTAATTTTTCTCCAATAATACTGGACATGACAAAGGTCAAATAAAATCCTATTGCGATAAGCAGTGGATATCCGAACCCTCCTTTTCTTACAATTGCACCGGCAGGAGCTCCAATAAATAAAAAGATAATACATACCGTTGCCCATGAATACATTTGATGTAGTTTGAACGTATACCTTGCCTTTGTACCCTTCAATATTCTGTTCTCTTGTCTGTTATTACTGTTATTGGTCTGTAGGCCAAGTGTATTCTTCTTGACCATGTCAATCACCTTATCAGGTTTGGTAAAGTCAATGATTTCTAATATAGATTTTGTGTCTTTATTGATTCTATCAGGATGAATGGATACGAGGGCAGAAGCAACCGTACTTTTTGATTTTTCCCTGGAGACACGATTCCTTAGTTTGATCTGTTTTTCAGTAATCGACTGTGCAATTTTTTGGTTATCCTTGTTTTGGTCAGGAGGACCATCAAATTCGGGCATTGCTGTCGTATCAATAGGTGGATCATAAGAATATCCTTCTTTATTTACAGCAAAAAGGTTGAATTCATGAATGTTGTTTTGAATGGTTACATCCATCGAGTTATCCAATGAATCAATAACTGATATTAACTCGAGCGTATTCATCATATCATATTGCCGATAGGAGACATTCACTACGTTCAAATCCATTAATTCGGTCAGGTTAAATACTTTTCTTAATTCAGAAAAGCTAAAGCGAACCATAGGTCTGGCAAAAGCATTGAACCCCTTACGCAGCCGATCGGCAGACTCCGCCCTTACTTCTTTAACATGATATCCATCTTTGAGATCCATGATCAAGAACTTCTGATCAGGTGTCGTATACATTTCTCCTTTTTTAGCTCTGATCATGTTCAGGACACTGTTATCTGTATCCGTATGATCATAGATCAAGATATCTTCTATACTCCTGCCATCCTCATACTTTTTGCCGATACGAATCGAGATATCCTTGAAGTCTCTGTTGAATATATTTTCATCGAAGACAAAAGTGAGTTTGTTGGTTTTCATATCCCTCATCTTTTTATGAAAACCTTCATTGGCATGTGGTTTTAAGACATTGGCTGCGATAAGCGAAAAGAAGAAAACTAATATGGCTATTATGAGACCTGGTTTTAGTAATCTGACGAACGAGACTCCTGCGGATTTTGCACTTGCTAATTCATATTTTTCGGCCATATCACCATATACCATTACACTACTGAGCAATACTGTCAGCGGAAGCGACATGGGGATGATAGCCAAAGCAAAATAAGATAGTAATTCAAGATAGTCCAGGATACCATATCCTTTTCCCAGAATATCGTCTATGACTTTCCATAGGTTTTGCATAATCAAAACAAACTCCACGATAAAGAAAGCGAGAAAGCAAGGCCCAATAAAACCCTTGAAAAATAACTTATCTAAGACTTTGAATTTCAAATATGGATTCTTATTTATGACAGAACTGTAACAAATTAACGGATATCTTCGTCTGAAAGATATAATACTTAGAACAAGTGCTGAAGGTTGTATTACCCATTAAGGATAAATTGTTTCGCTACGCATTAAGAATAGTTGGCAATCGTATGACGGCTGAAGATGTTGTCCAGGAAGTCCTCGTAAAGGTATGGCAAAAAAAGATCGAATTAGAGAAGATTGAAAATAAAGAAGCGTGGTGCATGACGGTCACGAGAAATTTAGCACTTGATAAGTTGAGGAGGAAAAAAGTCATCTTAGATGATGTAGACAATCATAGAAATATTAGTGATAGTAACATGTCACCATACAGATCTCTACAGAGCGATGACACAATGAGTATTATTAAAGATGCGATCAACCAGTTACCAGAAGCACAGCAACAGGTAATTCATTTGAGAGATATAGAAGGCTATAGCTATCAGGAGATTGCTGACATAACAGGTTATAGTAATGATAAAGTAAAAGTCTACTTACACAGAGCAAGGATAACATTAAGACACAAACTGACTAGTATTTACGCATGATTGAGATGGAAAATATAAAGGTATTAAAAGAGAAATATTGGGCGGGTAAGACCAGCCTGGCGGAGGAACGCACTTTGAAAGAATATTTTCAAACGCATCCTGAAGTCCAGGGTCCGGAACAGTCGTTGTTCGCATTCTTTGATAAAGAAAGCAAAGTGGAATATACTCGAGAAGTACGCATGCCACGACCCTGGTTGACCAAATTTACACATAGCATTCTTCCCCTGGCAGCATCATTCATTTTATTGGTTGGGTCATTGTGGGGTTTAGATCATTACTCGAAGAGTTCGACTCAAAACGAAGTTATAGTCGACGATCCACAAATGGCGTTGCAAATCACAAGAGAAGCTTTCGCACTGCTTAATGGCAAAGTAGATCAAGGAGGAAAAACATTAAAAGAGAATATAATATACTTAGATAAGACATTTATTTTTAAAAATTTATAATCACAACGTAATTCAGATAACATGAAACAATCCATAATTTTAATAGCTGCACTCTTCTTGAGTATGAGCATCAGTGCACAATCAATCAACTCCTTCCTTAGTCAACTTGAAGACAATGATGACTATGGAGTCATTACCATTAATAAGGAAATGTTCAAAATGCTTGCTTCTTTTGACATCGACTTGGGTGAAGATGAAGCTGTAATTAAAGATCTAATTAATGGCATTCAAAAAGTACGAGTCTTCATCAATGAAGAAAATGGCTCCACAGAAGATTACAAGAAAATTAAAGATATCGCAACCGGTACAACCATGGATAATCTTATATCCGTAAAAGATGGCGCAGAGCGGGTAGACCTTTTCACTAACCCAACTAGTGATGACGGTATTGTAGATGGTTTGTTACTCCTGGTGCATGAAGAAACACAAAATGTCTTTATACATATTGATGGAAAGATTAATCTAAGTCATCTTGCCAAACTCACTGAGAAAATGGATATCGATGGATTAGAACATCTTAAGAAAATTAATAAGAAGAATAAAGATTCGAAAAAAGGTAATTAGAAAGAAAAGATGCACCGCCAAAAAAGCCATTTGTCTCAGGACAAGTGGCTTTTTTTATGTCTCCGAAATCCGATTAATTGTACAGTATAAATTGACTAGTTTTCTAAGAATAATAGGTGATCTGCAACTCTTTATCGATTCGTCCGATAATTGATTGCATTCGGCTTTACTACAGATGGATCACATATGAGATTGCGATTTATTGATTGCAAGGGCAATTTCTTCTTTAACTAAATTTTGCAGCAAGATCTTGGTTTTAGGTATGGATAATATAAACACTATTGGACTAATCCATATCACCAATGTAGCCTCCTTGCCAAGAATTTGTACATTGTCGGGACAACATATTTTTATTAAATGATTAGAGTCGCACTTTTACTTTGCCTGGTACCCTTAATGCTTACCAGTCTGTCGAGTCAGCCAACTGAAGGACAAAAACGCATGTCTTCAGTTGAAAAATTTGACCAGAAATATTCAATCATAAAGGATTTGAAATATGAGAATATAGGCCCTACCGTATTTAGTGGGCGCGTATCCGATATTGCTGTAGATCCAAATGATCCGACGCACTTTTATGTGGGCTATGCTAGTGGTGGTCTTTGGGA
>JAJCYJ010000898.1 GCA_029262975.1 Saprospiraceae bacterium | reverse complement strand
CGAATTTGTCTTGGAGATACTGCAGACATTGATATAATATTACCGGAAGGTGAGAACCTAACTATAACCTGGGACCCATCTCCTGAAATAATTTCAGGATTGAATGAGACAAAAGTTGTGTTCGTTGGAATGAATACTGGGAATGATTCTTTGCGATTGTCCTATACTGTAACCGATGGCGCAGATTGTACTTTACGAGGATCAATCGCTATTCCATATAGTACTGTCATTCAGCCAAACCCTGAATCTACTATTATTTGTGGATCATATAATGTTAGTCTGAACATAGATTCAATTTACAAGGATGGTGATGTATTTTGGGATTTTGGTATAATTAACGGCGATGCAGTAACAAGTACGCAAGCTAATCCATTGATTGATTTTGGTATGGCAGGTCTTGTGAGAGGAATGCTTAGTTCAACTATGGAAACTTGTAATTTTGAGCCAATTCCAGTTTTCTTCGAAGTACCCGAAATATTAGAGGTTAATTCTGATCAGGGTTCAACTCAATTGGTCTGTGAAGGAGATAGTCTTGTAACACTTAGAGCAACCGGAAATGGAAGTGTGCTTGTATGGACTGATCAGGATGAAAACTTACTTGGTACTGGTGATTCCATAATTGTTGATGTCAGGGAGCTATCTACAGTGACAGCTACTACCTCTGATAGTTTTGGATGCACAGCATCAATGACGTACAATGTAGGTGTATATCTGTTTGATATTTCCATTGATGGTCCTGATAATCCAGTTTGTTCATCTGATCTTATTACATTAACAGTTACCGATAATACTAATTCCGATTTGTCATATTTGTGGGTTTCTGCTTTGGGTGGGGTAGTATCTGGTGATTCTACGGCAAATCCAATGATAGATCCGGCACTTGCTGAAGATTTGATTTTGGTCGCTATACATAATGAATTTGGATGTACCACTCAAATTCCTTTTCCTGTGATAGGTGGATCAGGTGTTTCAGCGACAATAAGTGCAGATCCCGGTGTATCAATTACTAGTGGAGAATCCGTGACGCTTACAGTCGATACTGATGCAGAAGGACCTATGTATATGTGGACAGATGGTAATAAAGATGGAACGAGAACTGTAACGCCGACAGAGACGACGACATATTCAGTGACTGTAACTGATGAGAAGGGATGTACCGCAGAGGCATCAATAACTATTAATGTTATGGAACCTCTTTGCAGTAATTATTTTGTTCCTTCAGCATTCACACCGAACGGTGATGGAAATAATGACCAACTGTTTGTTCGAAGTGATGCGCCATTGGATAATCTTGATTTTCAAATCATAGACAGATGGGGTAAAGAAGTATTCAGAACTACAGATCAAAATGTTGGATGGAACGGTTTTTTTAGACAAACCGGAAAGGAATTGGCACCCGATGTCTATGCGTTTTGCCTGAAATTGACTTGTAACGGTGAGGAAATTGTAGAGGCAGGAAATATTTCATTGATCAGATAAGAGAAAATCTCCAGATAGTATTTTATAAAGATAATGTTTAGATAAAGTATGTTCAGCAGGTAAATTGGGATGAAAAAATGAACCTAACTTTTTCATCCCAATTTTCTTCATAACCTTCTCTGATGCGCGATTATTTATAGTTGTGAAAGCATAGATGCTTTCAATCCCCAATTTTGTAAATGCATATTTTAAAACGGCAAGTGCGCCTTCGGTTGCGAGTCCTTTACCCCACATATCCTTAGATAAGCGCCATCCGATCTCAATACAAGGGGTGAAATCATTTTCAAATCGCGGATGCGACAAGCCTATAAATCCGATAAATGATCTTGATTCTTTTAACTCCACAGCATAAGTTCCATAGCCCCAATCATCAAAGTGTTGATTTATCTGATTTATTAATTCCAGTGATTGCTGATCTGTCAACAATTCTGGGAAATACTTCATGACGTCAAGATCACGATTCATTAAAAAAAAACTTTTTGTATCGGAATCCTTCCACTTTCGAAGAAGTAATCTTTCTGTCTCAATCCATTTCAAGAGCATGTCGATTTATCGGTGAACAATAAAGTTATGAGGCTATTGTAAATTACATTCTAAATGAATGAAAATCTGTATACGTTTTTCTTCTCTAAGAAATTCGAGTACATTTTAAGTTTTCACTTCAGAATAGGACTACATCGATGCCAAATCATTAGTATATGTGCCATTAGTTAGAATATCATTTCAAGCGAGGTAAATGTCGAAATCAAGATATCTATCTG
Source organism: Saprospiraceae bacterium (assembly GCA_029262975.1). Taxonomy (GTDB): domain Bacteria; phylum Bacteroidota; class Bacteroidia; order Chitinophagales; family Saprospiraceae; genus JAJRXG01. Next base: position 2,709 of record JAJCYJ010000898.1, on the reverse strand, counting down.
TCTTTGCTGTCTAATAAATATACTTTCATTTGTTATCTTGCCAGCTTTCAGATAACCGTCTGAATTACAAACTATAATCTTATTTTTCAATCAAAGCATAAGAAATGATAAAACCTCTTTTTTCCCTAGTCATAACGCTCTTGACAATTAGTACCGGGGTACTAGGACAAAGTTCATCAGATCTTCAAAATGTACCACTGGACACATTTTTCCAGGGAGTCAAATTTAGAAATATTGGTCCTTTCAGAGGTGGAAGAAGTGTGGCATCCTCAGGTGTAACTGGAGATCCACAGACTTACTATATGGGTTCAACAGGAGGCGGAATTTGGAAAACAAGTGATGCAGGAATAATATGGACGAATATCTCTGATGGTCAGCTAAATACTGGCAGTGTGGGCGCCATAACGGTATCAACATCAGATGTAAATGTAATATATGCCGGGATGGGCGAACATGCAGTGAGAGGTGTGATGACATCCCACGGAGATGGCGTATATAAATCATCTGACGCCGGCAAAACCTGGACACATTTAGGCTTATCCAATTCAAGACATATTTCTGAAATTCGCATTCATCCAACTAATCCGGATATCGTTTATGTTGCAGTTCAGGGGGCGCTGCATGGCGATAGTGAAAACCGAGGCGTCTTTAAAACAGTTGATGGCGGTGCTACCTGGAAAAAGATATTATATGTTGATCAGACCACGGGAGCGGCTGATCTTACAATGGATCCAAAAAATCCAAGAATTTTGTTCGCGGCGATGTGGGATCATCGACGATATCCCTGGCAAGTAAGAAGTGGTGGAGAGGGATCCGGGATATTTAAATCTGATAATGGAGGAGAATCTTGGGAAAAAGTCAAAGGTGGGCTCCCGGATAAAATAGGTAAGGCTGCCATAGATATATCTGGGGCCAATACTGAAATTGTTTATGCCAACATAGAATCAGAAAAGGATAAGGGAGGTGTTTTCAGATCAAATGATGGAGGTAAAACGTGGACACAAACGACCAGTGATAGGGTAACTGTGGCCAGGGCCTGGTACTATATCGAAATATTTGCTGACCCAAATGATGAAAACACAGTCTATGTGTTGAATGCTCAAGTACTTAAGTCAATAGACGGAGGAAAGTCGTTCAGACCAGTGAGTAATCCTCATGGAGATCAACACCACCTTTGGATTAATCCCAATAACTCCGATAATATCATTTTATCAAACGACGGGGGTGCCTGTGTTACATTCAATGGAGGAGATTCATGGTCTTCAGAACAAAACCAACCAACTATTCAATTTTATCGAGTCATTACAGATAACTTATTTCCGTACAATGTATATGGTGGACAACAAGACAATTCTTCAATTGTAACAGCAAGCAGAACTACTGGCGCTGGTATTACATGGAAAGATTGGTTTAACGGACCAGGATGTGAAAGTGCATTCCTGGCTTTCGATCCCAACAAACCGGATTTAATATATGGAGGTTGTTATCAGGGCAATATATCAGTAATGGAGCGGGCAACAAGGGAAGAAAAAGACATAATGGCTTACCCAACAGCAGGTCTAGGATGGCGTCCAAGTGAAATGAAATATAGATTTAATTGGAATGCACCTATTGTATCTTCTCCTCAAGATCCCAAGACAATCTATCATTGTGGTAATAAAGTACTTGTTACAAGAGATCAAGGAATGTCGTGGTCAGAAATGAGTCCTGATTTAACTAGAAACGATAAATCAAAACAGGTAGATGGAGGAGCACCCTACACAAATGAAGGGGCTGGCGGTGAAGTATATAATACTATTAGTTATTTAGAAGCTTCACCACACACAGATCAGGTCTTATGGGCTGGAAGTGATTGTGGTCTTGTACATGTCACTAGAGATGGGGGATTAAACTGGGAGGATGTTACACCTCCGGAAATTGGCGAAGCGCTTATCAACAGCATTGATGTTTCTCCGCATAAAGCAGGTGTAGCGTATGTTGTCGCTACAAAGTATAAGTTTAACGACTTTACTCCAATGATCTATAAAACAGATAATTATGGCAAGTCATGGAAGAAGATTATACAAGGGATAAAAGCAGAAGATTTTGTAAGGGTTGTTCGAGAAGATTTTAAAGTAAAGGGATTGTTATATGCAGGAACGGAGACAAGATTGTATATCTCATATAATGATGGAGATTTTTGGGAACCAATTCAATTGAATTTACCCATCTGCCCGATTACAGATCTTACTTTCCAGGATAACGATCTTGTCATAGCGACCTCAGGTAGGTCGTTTTGGATTCTTGACGATCTGACTTCTATCCAGAATGGAAGAAAATCTGTATCCGATGAGGCTTACATATACACACCTAAACAATCATATAGAGTGAATGGAAATGGCAGATCCAGACCAGGAACAGTTATGGGACAAAATCCATTATCCGGGATCACTTTTGATTATTATCTACCTGCGGATCTGCCTGACTCTTCTGTTTTAACTATAGATGTAATAGACGAGCAAGGTGCAATACTTCGAACCTTTAGTAGTAAAAAACCAAAAGGATTTAAGCGTTTTACGGGTGGTCCTGGTATGCCAGAATTACTTCCACTTAAATCCGGTGTAAACCGATTCAATTGGGATATGACTCGTAGTCCTGTTCCAGCTGTAGACAAAATTTTCTTATTAGGAGGATATTCGGGAGCGATGGTTCCTCCGGGAACTTATACAT
>JAJCYJ010000897.1 GCA_029262975.1 Saprospiraceae bacterium | reverse complement strand
GAAATCATAACTTACAGGTGAGGCATATTGAAAAGTGCCGGCACTATCGATGTACTTTATTGAGCCATCTTTTCCATCCAATAGAATATTAATTGTAAACTCTGTCTCTGGCCAAGGTCCGTATCCGAAAGTGCAAAAAATATCAGGCACATTATCTTCTCCATAAAAATTTCCGGGGCAAGGCATCGCATATCCTTCGTACCCAAACCCAAGATTGGTCATCCACGATACTTGTTGTGACGCGCCGTCAAAACAGATTATTTTTCCATTGACAGCATTAATGACAAGATCCAGTACTTTATCCTCATTCATATCTGTGATCAGAGGTGGTGCAATAAACCCTTTGAGTGAATCGGATAAAAGAAGTTGCGCTTTTTCAAACTGCTGACTTTTGAAATCACTGAATTTAATTTGAAAAAAACTTCCTCCAATCGTTTCCCCACCTGTTCCAAAAAAGATTTTATTACCCTCTCCATCATTGAGATCAACAAGAACAGGTGTACAATAAATTTCCTTGTTATCCGGGGACGGCATTCTCACTAATTCCTTGCCCGTTGCAGAAGAAAGAGCTAAAACATAACCACGAGGACGTTCAGTCACCTGGGGTTGTGCTTTTATAAATCCACCAAACGAAACAACTATATCTTCCTGGCCATCCTGGTCTAGATCAGGGCATATTTGCGGATTAAAAAAATTTAGGAGTAAAGTGTCGTTAATCAGATCTTGTCCTGGTTCTTCGCTGAGGTACTCCCAAATTATACTTCCATCTTGGCCATTAATGAGCATCAGTTGAGCTGAACGGCCGCCAATAAGGACATCGCTTATCTCGTCTTGATTAAAATCGCGTAAATATGGTGTGCCGACATATTGATTTCGGGCAGGAACTTTCCATATAATCGTTCCATCTGCTCCATTTATCGCGAGAACACCATTTTGTGTTTCTTCGAATTCTTTGCCACCTGCACCTATGACGATATCCAGGATCCCATCACCGGTAAGATCAGCAGCCTTCGGGGAGGAAGAAGATCCTGAATTATCTACTATTAGCTCCCAACTATTATCTTCGAAGAAGATTGATTCACACGAATTTATGATGAGCCATGCGAAAATAAACACAGTAACAGTATAAAACACTTTTCTCATAACTCGCCAAAGTTATCATTTATCACATCTCTCAATATAAATCTCCCTAGTTACCTTGGACTTTCCTATTTTACGCTCCATTATGCAAAAGACCAGCAGAGCGATATTATAATCGTTATAGATATGTTTCCTTCTAGGTCTGAGAGATTGAATATTAAAGCATTATGATAAGGTATGTCATCTTCTTGTTGGTCTGTTGCACTTTGGCAAGTCTGAATCTCCGTGCTCAGGAGGTTATGAGGGATACGCTAAATGTCGGAAATCCAAATACGGATAACCAAGGTCAGCTCTATAATATGATTGGTGAAATCGTAGATATTAGGGATGGTAATACCATAATCGGGGCAACTGTTCAGATAGATGGTATAACCGGTGGTGCTATAACTGATGATCGCGGAGAATTTAAGCTCCGACTCCCTTATGGCACGTATAATTTGACCATAAAATATCTGGGTTATAAAGACTTTATACTCAACATTGACTTATTTGACAACATAAGCTTTTCAATGGATATGACGCCCTCCAGTGTGCAGTTAGAACAGGTGTTTATTACGGATCAGGCGGCTAATCAAAACATTGAGACAGTGATCATGGGCGTGGAGCGTATGGATATCAAAAGGCTGGAAAGTCGGTCACAATTGTTTGGTGAGACTGATGTATTGCGCAGTATACAGACCTTGTCCGGAGTGACCAGCGTTGGTGATGGTGCTTCAGGGTTTAATGTAAGAGGAGGAAATACTGATGAAAATCTAATATTGCAGGATGATGCTCTAATCATCAATCCCACGCATACCCTTGGTTTCTTTTCCCTATTTCATCCTGACCTCATAGAGTCTGTAGACCTGTACAAAGGCAATCAACCTGCGTACTACGGAGGAAGACTTTCTTCTGTATTAAAGGTTGGCTTGCGCGAAGGCAATAAAGAAAAAATGAGCATGAGAGGGGGTATCGGAATGGCAGCCTCGAGGATCACAATCGAAGGCCCTATTCAAAAAAATAAAAGTTCATTCCTGATCGGTGGTCGGATAAGTTATATGGATTACCTTCTTAATACGATAAAAAATGTTGGGGTTAAGAACAGTAAAACCTTTTTCTATGATCTTACTCTGAAGGCAGATGCTCGATTATCTGATAAAACTAAGATTGGCATTTCCTCTTTTATAAGTGGTGATGATTTTCAATTTTCCGACGAAGTAAATTTTGACTATTCTACAAAGACAGGTACCTTCTATATCAATCAACTATTAAGTGATCAATTTAACATTACCGTCCAGGTAAATGCCGGTTCTTATGAAAGCAGTCTTTTTGATATTCAAGGTGAAGACCTATCTCGATTCACTAATAAAGTGCGTTATTTAAGAAACTCGATTAGAAGTTTTTATCAATTGAATCCGGACATTGCTCTGATAGCGGGGGCAGAATATGATATTTATAATGTGAGTCCTGGTGAATTAAATCCGGAAGGACCAGAATCTACAGCCATCCCAGAAGTCCTGCCCGAAGAAAAGGGAACTGCTCTAACACCATTTATACAATTAGATTGGTCATTAAACGAGCAAATTTCATTGTCTGCTTCTGCCAGGTATACACGCTATAACAGGCTCGGACCTGGTAATGTTACCTTATATAGGGACGGCGTATTTAGAAATGATTTCACAGTCTCAGAAAATCAAACCTATGAAGATGGAGATGTGATCGCAGGTTACCAGGGTTGGGAACCCAGGCTATCTTTGAGATGGGCTTTAACTGAAAGCACATCTATTAAGGCAGGCTATAACAGGGGGTTTCAGTATTTAAACCAGATCTCTAATACGGCATCATCTACCCCTGTTGATATCTGGAAACTGTCTGACTTCTATGCCAAACCACAGACCTCAAGTAATTATAATATTGGTGTATTTAGAAATTTCAATGAGAATACTATCGAGTCATCTATTGAATTATTTTATAGAAATCAGGATAGGATAATAGAATACCGGGATTTTGCAGACTTACTACTAAATGAAAATCTGGAAAGAGAACTCGTAGATGGTATCGGGAAAGCGTACGGAGTAGAAGCTAATTTTAAAATAGCAAAAGAAAAAACAAAGTGGGAAGTGAATTATACTTTCTCCCGGTCATTCAGAAAAGTAGTAAATTCTGTAACACAAGAAGCGATTAATAATGGCGAATGGTTTGCTTCTAACTATGATAAACCTCATTCTCTTAATGTAAACTTTTCGAGACAGGTGACTAGGATGACCAACTTTTCACTGAATTTCACATATAGTACAGGACGACCGATTACAGCACCAGTCAGTAATTTTTCTATTGATAATATTCTGAATGTTCCCATTTTCTCTGAGCGTAATCAATTTAGAATTCCAAACTATCATAGACTCGATGTTTCTTATGCTATTGGCCCTTTTGGCCAGAATGCAAAGGGCTCAGAACATCGACTGATATTTTCTGTCTACAACGTATATAGCCGAAGAAACGCTTATTCTGTTTTCTTTAGACAAGTGCCTTCACGAAGTGTAAGTGTGTTTAGAATAGCTACACTCGGATCTGTATTTCCTTCTGTAACTTATAATTTTAAATTCTGATGAACAGACGAATTTATATTATTGTTTTGTCATTTATTGTCTTTGCCGTTCCTTCTTGTATTGATGAGATTGATCTTAATATTGATACGGAGCGACAATTTATAATTGTCAATGGACTAGTCTCTGATGTCCCTGATACATATCATGTTAAATTGGATTACAGTCCAATTATTGGAGTTGGAAATGATAACATTCTTACACCGGTTCCGAGTGCCCAGGTTGTACTTAAAGGAGATAACGGTTCGTCTGTTCAATTCTTTGAAAAAGAAGACGACGATGGGCTGTATGAAGCATTTACAGCGACTATCCCGGGTGTAAGTTATGAACTTGAAATCAATACACCCGATGGACTGCAGATTAAAAGTAGCCCAACTCTCGCTCCGGAACCTTTATTGGAAATAGACACTTTGAAATTTGATATTTCGATTATAGAAAATTTTAATGCCGCAGGAAATCTTATTACTACTGAGTTTGTTGATTTACTCATTTCCCTCAAACTTCCACCGGATAAACGTCCATACATTCGATGGCGAATAAAAGGAGAGTATAAGTTTGTAGAAGCCTATCGGATGGCGCTAAATCCCAAGATCTGTTACGTAAAGGAAAATATTGATTTTAACAATATTGCAATCCTTAATACAGAAGATGTAGGTACGGATGAGTTATCAAATTTTCAATTACTCAGTGCATTGATGAATGATCGGTTTAATCAGAGATATTGCTTTCACGTATTCCAATATGGTATCAGTGAAGAAGAATACCTTTACTGGAAAAGAGTTAAGGAGTTGATTAATATTGATGGCACTTTGTTTGACCCACCACCTGGTTCAATTGTTGGAAATTTAATAACAGATGAAAATTCAGGAGGAAGGGTACAGGGATATTTTTCAGTAGTATCACAAAAGTCAAAAAGATTATTCGTGGATGTAACTGACAAAGGTACATTTGCTGAATCAGTTTGCTCTTTAAGATTCAATGCGAATAATCCACAAAAATGTTTTGATTGCCTGACGATTAACGGCAGTTCTTACACCAAGCCTACTTACTGGATACCTTAGTTTTATTAAGTAGCATTCCAATATTATTTTAATTTGTCAGTCTTTGAACTGATATTCTGTTGATGTCCATCACCGACTCATTCTTGACTTGACTGGCTTTTAATACAAGTTGCTGGCGACCTTTTTCTAATTTTAATTTTCCAATCGTGACTTTTTTGAATTCCTTAATATAGGACTCGATTCGCTGCACCCTATCTTCATTAGCTCCGACAAGAGGTGGATCATGTGTCTCAGTGATCTGATAGGACATCTGCTGATCCCCGATGTTAAGATTTATAGTAGACCCGATTTGATCGGGAGGACAAGTATAGTGTAAAGCGAATTCATAGGTTCCGGAAGTTAAAATCTCCGTATCCCATGTTATGCTGTCACCCCGACTTATCCAGTTGTAAAAGTAGGAGTCATTGGGATATCGATTAGATCGTTGAATATTTCCATGTGGAATGCCATCACCAGCGGGCAAGTAATCGTGATGTTTATTAGAATACCCAATCGGGAATGGTCTGTTATCCGAATCGGGAAGTTCTTGAAGAACGTTACTTTTCCAATTCTCTTTTATGTTTATTAATTCTTGTAGTACAACAGGACTTTGATGCTGTACATCCTGCAATTGATTCGGATCTTCAATCATATTAAACAAAGCCTCTTCATGGTCAAGTTTATAATCCTGGTTTCTGACAGATACCTTGCCTTTCCAATAATGAATTATAGTTCGGACTTCCTGTGTTTTGGAATCTTGGAATAATAAGGGTTTCAGACTTTGTCCGTCCCATTCTATTTTATCCTTTGGTTTTATGGCACATAGGTCTATTAATGTTGGAGCCATGTCAATGGCCGCACTAATATTGGGGATTAGAAGACCTTTCGCTATTCTATTATGCCATTTTATAAAAAGTGGTGAGCGGACACCTCCTTCGTCAGTTGATCCTTTGCGACCTTTCATACCACCATTCCAGCGAATGCCATTGGGCCCATTATCAGTCATATATATTACGATGGTATTTTCTTCTAAGTCATTGGCTCGAAGATAATCAGTGAGTCTCCCTACATTCCAATCTAGATTTTCCACCATGGCAAGGGCAGCACGAGCATGATTTTGAGAAATAGAATCATGGGGAGCAGTTTCTATAATTTTATGCTCAAATTTCTGCCACCACCGATCAGGTACTTGCATCGGACTATGCGGAGTGTTATAAGCCATAAAAACAAAGAAAGGTTCTGCACCTTCACCTATAAAATCTATTGCCCGGTCCGTCAAATCATCCGGTAAATATCCTTTGCCCTGTACATCCTTTCCATTATGATCAAGGGGAGGGTCAAAATAATGACCCCAATGTCCTGAAGTAAATCCATAATATTCCTGAAACCCGCGACTATTCGGGTGATAAGGGTGCTGGCTCCCACTGTGCCATTTGCCAAAACAACCTGTCCTATACCCGGAAGCTTGAAATATTTCTGAGATTAATGTTTCATCCTGATCGATTCTTTCCCCACCAGCGGAAGTACTGCTAACACCTGTGCGCACATGGTATCGTCCGGTGAGCAACTCAGCTCGTGTTGGTGAACAAACAGGTTGTACATAGAATCTGTCAAAGGATGCTCCTTCTAAAGATATTGCGTCAATATTTGGAGTGGAAATATCTGGATTGCCATGAAGGCTAAGATCTCCCCACCCCTGGTCATCTGCTAATATTATAATAACATTTGGATGATTTGAATCTGAATTTGAGCATTGTGTGCAGCCCCTTAAGAGTACAGTTAGAGGTATCAAAAAGATAATAATAAATTGAGTATTAGTGAGTTTTGTTCTTTTGGATCTATCTCTCATGGATAATTAAATTATAATTTATTTCTCATACTCAAATTATTGTCCAAATTTATTTTTTCTCATTGTTGAAAAAATTGGTAGGCTATTTGTGTAAGAATTAGTAGTTCAGCAATTTCAGTATGTTCCGCTCAATCAAAGTTTTTTTAATGATCCTGGTTTGTCTTGATTTATCCGGCCAGATAGTGAATATAGAAAAAAAGAGATTGGACACTGACACGACTGGTATTTATGGAGATGTATTTGCCAATATAGCGCTTCAAAGAACATCCAAGAATCTGGTTAGTATTGGAACCGGTGGACATCTGAGTTATAATTTTGAAAAGAGTGAATTACTACTTATCGGAGAATTGGGTTTTGTAAAAGGAGGAGGAGAAAAATTTGCTAATGATGGGTTTCTACATCTAAGACATACAGCCACCATAACAAAATATATATCGTGGGAGAGCTTTACACAGATGCAATATAATACGCTGACGAAAATCGACAATCGATGGTTAACTGGAAGCGGGCCAAGATTTCAATTGACGGATTATGACAATGCTCTGTTTTATTGGAGCCTCTTGTATATGTTCGAACATGAGACTTTAAGTGATCCCAGGTTAGTCAATAATGACCATAGGTTTAGCACTTATTTTGCCTTTACACTCAGACCCCAGGAGACTGTGTCTTTTACTTCTACGACCTACGTCCAGCCACGCATTGATTTATGGTCGGATTATCGATTATTTACTGAAAACTCCTTATCGCTTGGCATATCTAATAAGCTGAGTCTTAACATAAGGTTCAGGATGACATACGATAGATTTCCCCCTGCAGGCATACCAGCACTTACCTATGACATGCACAATGGGCTTACGTACAAATTCAGATAACCGTC
>JAJCYJ010000896.1 GCA_029262975.1 Saprospiraceae bacterium | reverse complement strand
AATTATTGAAACAGAGACCATATCAATGTGCGAATTGTAATAGTACTGAATATAGGATAGAAGATATAAGCGCAGATAAAAGTTGGATATACTGTTATATCAGCATACCCAAAAGTAGGTCGCCGCCGAAGACATTATGCCTATCGAACAAATTTGCGAATGGGTAACAGATAACAAATGCTGAATACTAGACCTCTGTACATAATTAACAAAATATGGCTTATCAATCAAGAGAATGAAAGAAAATGGTATATCAAATAAGGAGAATCGGCAAGTATCCTCTAAAGAATAGATGATCATCTTGCCAAACCACTATATTTATTGGTTCTTAACCTTTTAAAGTGGGTACTATTATCTCAACTCCAGTCTGAAATTTCAGTCTTTTAAATTTTAAAGTAAGAAATCTTAGGATTCACAATATCAAAAGAAGCGCTGGGAAAGCGAAATAGAGGGTGCGGGTGCCAGCATTGCAAGCGGGCCGGTGAACGTCCGGTGAGAAGAGCCGCCCGGCTCGGCGAGCAAAGTGTAGAGCCCGAATAGGCTTGGGTAAATAGCATTCCCCGTTCTGCCAGGGCGTCGATATTAGGTGTTTCATGAAATTTGCTGGCGTAGCATTCGAGCTCACCTGAACCAAGGTCATCTACCAGAAAGACGACAACGTTGGGTTTTATAGGGACCTTCTTCTTACTACTTATGCAGCTTGATAGGCCCGCAGCAATTACAAAAGAAAGCAAGCCTAAAAAGATACAGGTACATCTCATGTTGAATTTGATTTATTTAAAATGTAGTAATACAAACAATAAAACGATATTATAAGGTCATAACTTTTCTCTCAGTTTTATCTTCTCAAATACCTTGTTAAGGCTAAAATTCCAAGTTGCCTTATGGCTCCACTTTTTTCAATTCAGGATATAAATTAAAAAGTCTTTCTCTAATCTTATCTTCATTATTTCTATTTTCAAAGACGTAAAAAAGCGGATCAGCATATTCTTTCATCCACTCTTTTAATACGGTTCTCATTTCCTCAATTTCACTTGAATATGTTGAATTGGATATCAGGTTGTTCAAACAATCGGGATCTTTCTTGATATTATAAAATTCTTCAACCGGCCGTCTACGGAAAAGATCAACCCGACTTTTGATCTCTTCATTAGATCGGGCGGCTTCTTGCATCGCCCTCATTGTGATTCCCTCGTTGTTGGTATAATGCATCACCTCTGAAAATGTCCACGCGTTAAAAATATAGAGAAAATCGAGAGTTTGAACACCTCGCATCGGACTTGCAGTACTTCGCATTGGCATTGGTCTCCCGGGAGCCTTATTATCTATTTGAGTGAATACGATGGCATCATTTTTTTGATGCTTCCCCTTATAAAGTTGCAAACGGGATTTTCCATCAAGCTGTGCAGAAATTTTTATACCCGTAGCTTCTAAAATAGTAGGATAGTAATCAACGCCTGATATAAGGTGCTCGTCATCGACTGCACCAGCTTTAGTGACTCCCGGCCATCTTACAATCCATGGCGTCCTGCTGCTGGCATGGTAATTATCGCATTTTGCAAAGGGGAGCGCTATACCATTATCAGACATAAAAATAACCAGGGTATTCTCCCTAAAACCGCTTTCATCCAAGGCCTGCATTACTTTGCCAAACGTATCATCGAGACGTTTCGCCGAATTGTAATAATAACTCAACTCTCGTCTGACATCGGGTAAGTCTGGTAAAAAACCGGGAACTTCAATTTCCTTCGGTGTATACGTTCGTGAAGGTTTTGCCATGCCCCCTGTAAGTTCCTGACCAGGTACAAAAAAAGGTCGATGCGGATCATCAGAGTTGACCATGAAGTAGAAGGGCTTATGCTCTTTCTTCGCCATGTCAAAGAAGTCCTTCGCCTTATTGTAATATAGATCAGGGTTTCGGCCATTCCCAAGTTGTTGTCTTGTATAGAGAAAATCCCAGGCAAATGATTCTTTTGGCGTAGAATGATCCACCTTACTCAATACCCCAAGCTGGTAACCATGCTCACGCAATACTTCCATAATTAAAGGAGTTTTGCAATCGGGTGACATCTTCATGAACCCCATTATTCCACTGTTGTGCCCGTACAAGCCTGTTGCCAGTATTCCCCTGCTGGGCGCACAGATAGAATTGTTTACATAAGCATGATTAAATCGCAATCCTTCTGATGCGAACTTGTCAATATTGGGAGAGATGTCTTCCACAGTTCCTCCATAACATCCCAGGGTATGTTTGTCTAAATCATCCGCGGTAAAGAGTAGAATGTTAAGGGGTTCTTTGTCTTGCGCAAATAGCCCAAATGATATTAAGGAAATACAGAATAAAGTAATTATTGTGTTGCGTAAATTTCTCATGGGTTCAGAATAAATTGTCATTTACGAGTTACGTAGGCATAATAGGCTCCGATCATTCCCTGGGATTCCATGTCGAAGAAGGTGTGTAAGTAAATGGGCCCAGGTTTGAGATGTACATCAAACGTAATCGCTTTATCCTCAGGTGTCACTTCTTTCGTTAATCCTTCGAATCTATATGGATTTTTTTCTGAAATAGAACGAAGTTCCATTCCTCCTATATAGATACTGGCTGAGACGATAGGTAAAGCTGTTCCTCCAATTTCGCCATTTCTATCTGTCATTTTACACGGACCCGCAATTGGAGAGTCTGCCTCTTTGGGCCATCGGCGAAGTTCAATTTCATATTCTCCTTCCTGAGCTACATCTAAACACCAATAACTGTTTTTTTGTACTCCTCTGCTTACCTGGGGTTGTTGATCGATAAATACATCCAACCAATCACAAGCAGTTAAAATACTCGGGTTCTCGTTGTCACTTCCGATTATAATTTTTTGTGGTTCATTGACATCGTCTTTTACACGGTCCCACCAAATATCAAGCTGGTCTTCCATTTTTCTCACTACCTGAAGATTTTGCTCATAGACATTTTCTTTTTGAAGTGGGTCAACATCCAGGTTATACAATTCGCGAGACTCCAGTAATCGCCAACGTTTCCACAACACGGCAGCGCCCTCTTTCCGTACAACAGTTTGACCATGAGGTGCAGGGTAGTTGATAAAACCAGGCATTCGACTATAATTCATTATAAGCATTCTGTCTTCAGAAATTTGTTCTTCACCTTTTAATACGGGGACTAAACTCATTCCGTCAAAGCTCACAGGAGTGGGCTTTTTTAAGCCGCAAAGCTCAACAAGGGTTGGAAGAATATCCTGAACTTGTGACAAACCTGAAACTTCATTGCCAATATTCTTAAAATTGCCATTAGGCCAGCTAATAAAGCAGGGCACTCTATGTCCACCATCCCAAAGCTCCGTTTTCATCCCCCGCATACCGGCATTAAAATATCGAATGCCCATTATGCTTCCATTGTCCGTGAGAAAAACAACTATTGTATTGTCGGTAATACCATTGTCATCAAGGAAATCGAATAAGCTTCCCACATTCGTATCAATATTCCGAATCATAGCCAGGTACCTAACCAATCGACTTTTTAATTGCTCGTTCTTACCGGGAAATGTTGCATTGTCATATAACTCTTCTAATGCTTTTATATCTTCTTCTTTTGCATTAAAAGGTCCGTGAGGAGTGTTGGTGGAGATATAGGCTAAAAATGGTTTGTTCGTTTCTAATGAATTTTCTATAAATTCTTTCGCCTTCCCAAAAAAAATATCGGTACAGTAACCGCTAAATTTCTCATGTTTCCCATTGTGCCAATAGGTATCGTCAAAATAGTCATTACCCCAATAGTCGGAAACCGAACCAATATGTGACGATGAAAACCATACTGATTCTTCAAAACCTCTATCCTGGGGGCGGTACGGATAGTTGGCTCCAAGGTGCCATTTTCCAAAGACTCCAGTGCTATAGCCATTGGTCCTGAATAGGTCTCCCATAGTAGGTAGTTCAGGTTTTAAAAATGCTCTTCCGCTACTGACATTTACCAATCCATTGGCAGCAGCATCCATTCCCGTCAGTAGTTGTCCACGAGTCGGTGCGCACATAGGAGCTGCATGAAATTCTCCAAAGCGAACACTGGCTTCGGCCAACTTGTCCAAATGTGGTGTTTTGAGAATGGGATTGCCATGAATCGATAGCTCAGGATATCCTTGATCATCTGTCATAATGACTATGACATTGGGGCGGTCGTTAATTACTTCACCCGCATGAGCCAGATTAAAGACTTGCAATAATAGGCCTGTGATAGAAATGAGTAAATAATTTTTCATTTGTTTGTTTCTGCTTTACAAATAGTATTAATTTATTCTATTAAATCTGTTTCAATATCGGAAGGATTTATCCACCCTGGAACTATCTTTTCCTGATTAGTTATCATTCTTTCATAGAGATTTCTGTATGGATCCC
>JAJCYJ010000895.1 GCA_029262975.1 Saprospiraceae bacterium | reverse complement strand
CCATTTTCTATTTCCGAAAAGAGCACTTCTACATTTCCGGCAGGGTCAAAAGTGAAACAAAAGTGTTCGTTTTTTTTGCTCCTGGTTACAACTCCTTCCTGGATATTATCTGGCCAGGTATGCCAGACCCATTGATAGGTATCTCCTTCTTCGACCGATGTGCCTTCTGATAATCTTCCGTCCTGTCTGCTAAAGACTGCACTTTTTAGAAACCAAGATTCCATATTTCCTTGTATAGACCAGGCTTCGAAAACGGTGGTTATGTCTTTTTTAATAAAAATTCTTCTTGTAAAACTGCTATGCTTTTCCATGGCATGCGACCTTTTTGACAAGGTAAGGATTATCATTCAAATAAATCAGAACTCAAATACCTGTCTCCACGATCACAAACAATAAATACAATAAAGCCTTCTTCGATGGTCTCAGCAATCTTAAGCGCGGCAGCCAAAGCGCCTCCTGAACTCATACCAGCCAATATTCCTTCTTCTTTTGCTAATCTTCGTGTCATAACCCTGGCTTCATCTTCGCTTACATCGATAACTTTATCTACCCGGGATGGATCAAATATTTTTGGTAAAAATTCGGGGGACCATCTTCGGATGCCCGGAATCCTGCTTCCTTCTGTCGGCTGAGTTCCCACGATTTGAACATCAGGGGAGACTTCTTTTAAATATCTCGAAACACCCATGATGGTCCCTGTTGTCCCCATCGCGGAGACAAAATGTGTGATGCTCTGTTGTGTATCTTTATATATTTCAGGTCCGGTTGTCTTGTAATGCATGAGGTAATTATCGGGGTTGGCAAACTGATTGAGTATATAATATCCTTCCTCCCTTGCCATTCTCTCTGCTTCTTCTCGCGAATATTCAATTGTCTTTTCTGCTGGTGTAAGAATGACTTTTGCCCCGAACGCTTTCATAGCAAGGACCCTTTCCTGCGTACTGTTATCAGGCATCAACAGAGTTATGTCAAGCCCTTTTAATTGAGCAATCATAGCAAGGGCAATACCCGTATTCCCAGATGTGGCTTCAACTAATTTATCTCCTTTTACAATGTCACCCCTTTCCAGTGCTCCTGTTATCATGCCATAAGCT
Source organism: Saprospiraceae bacterium (assembly GCA_029262975.1). Taxonomy (GTDB): domain Bacteria; phylum Bacteroidota; class Bacteroidia; order Chitinophagales; family Saprospiraceae; genus JAJRXG01. Next base: position 4,956 of record JAJCYJ010000895.1, on the reverse strand, counting down.
GCCCGGTCCTTGACACTACCACCGGGATTATTTCCTTCTAATTTCCCACAAATAGTAACAGACGGGTTAACCGGTATGTTTTGTAATTGCACCAGTGGCGTGTTGCCGATAAGATCTGCCAGACTATTCATTCGATATATTCGTGCGTCTTAATTTAGAAAAAATGATTCAGAGAATATTGCGTTTTGTAAGTTCAGTTTGTAAATCTGCCGGAGATTTGAAATGAATGCTGTCTATACCTAATCTTAATCCTGTTTGTACATTGTGTATATTGTCATCAATAAAGACTGCATCACCTGGATTTACGTCATACCTGGAAAGAAGAATTTTATAAATATCGGGAAATGGTTTTCTTGTTTTTTCGGTTCCTGACACTACTATTCCATCAAACCAACTTAAAAAATCATATCGTTCAATTGCAATTGGAAATGTCTCGGCTGACCAATTAGTCAAAGCTACGACCTGGTATTTTTGACTTTCTTTAATCGTCTTAAATATAGCTACAGATTTCTGGATTGGACCACCAAGCATTTCCGACCACCTGCTGGCATAAGCTTTAATTGGTTCTGCATATTGAGGGTGCTCCAGCACTTTCATAGCTGTAGCATCTGCCCAAGTACGTCCTGAATCTTGTTCTTCATTCCAAGACATGGTGCAGATATTTTCTAAAAACCATTCGGTCTCATGCTCTTCATCAAAAATCTGGCGATATAAATATTTTGGATTCCAATCTATCAGTACACCTCCTAAATCAAAAATAATTGTCTTTTTTTCCGTCACTTTTTCTATTTGGCAAAATCTTTAAAAATCAATTTATCGATACCACCATCTTCGTTATTCATGGTGGCCTGGTAATATATTTTCGAATGCGGAGGTACAGAACGGGTGATCCACGTATTGCCCCCTATAACACTATGAGCACCGATGGTCGTTTCTCCTCCTAATATCGTGGCACCAGCATACAGCACACAATGAGTTTCGATCGTGGGATGTCGTTTTTTATCTGCGTCTTCCTTTTGAACACTTAGGGCCCCAAGAGTAACGCCCTGATAAACTTTCACATGATCATGAATCTCACAGGTTTCACCAATGACAACACCTGTTCCGTGATCGATACAGAATGAGGCACCGATTTTGGCACCAGGGTGAATATCGATACCTGTGAGACTATGTGCATGTTCGGTGATAATTCTTGGTAAGTCTTCAATCTTTTGAACATACATTTTATGGGCTATCCGATATGCAGCAATTGCATAGAATCCAGGATAACTTCGGATCACTTCACGACGACTGGTACAGGCTGGGTCGCCTTCGTAAATCGCCATTATATCTTTGTTTAATTGATCATAGAGTTCCGGGAGATATTCGAAAAATTCGCTGCACATTTTTTCAACACCCAGGACAGCATTCATTGGATTGCGTGAGAGTAGGTCGTCAAATGTAGCCTTTAGTCTGTCTTGTTCATTCAGGATCATTTCCTGGTTAGTCAAGGGGGTTTTAGCAAAATCAAGATAAAGTAAACCAAGCAATTCTTTGAAGAAATTGGCCACTTCGGATGGGGAAGGGCATGTCTGACATATCAGATGCTCTTTTATCAATCTATCTATAAATTCTTTTTTCACTGAATGATTAGCTTATCTGGAGAGGTAATGAGAAATTCTGATTATTTGTTGTTCAAACACTTGGCAATTTGACAAAATTCTCTTCTTCATTTGATTCGATCGGCTAGTTGAAAAGCCTTAGAGACTCGTGAAGATGCTAATCATTGCTTCATGTTTGATATGCCCTGCTCTTGGAGATCCCGCTCTGCCGCTCTTGGAGATCTGCGATCTCCAATCTTATCATATCGGAAACGATCAAAAGAAAACTGTGTTTTCGGTTAATATATTAGTCTATATCCTTCTTGCGTACCACTCTATGACCCCTCCGAGGTTGATCAAAAGGTAGATTCTCTAAATATCCGCTTTAAAGAGTCCTGTAAGGACGATATATACTAGCCAGGGTCGCAAGACCCTGGGATAATGTCGTCAAAAATGAGAGTCCTGTAAGGACGGCAGAAAGTGCGGAAGAAAGTATTAATAAGACCTGCTTTAGAAAGCCTTTTACATTTCGGAGTTATTCATAAGTTAGCTGCAGTATATGTCCCTTAAAAAGAGTCCTGTAAGGACGATATATTATAGCCAGGGTCGCGAGACCCTGGGTCAAATTCATCAAAAATGAGAGTCCTGTAAGGACGACAGATCGTGCGGGAACTGGAAAAGAGACTTTTCCATTTGCGAGGCCCACTTTGTGGGTATGTGCTTCAATTGCGAGCCTGCATCCACAACTAGCCTTATGTCCCGCTCTTGGAGATCTGCGATCTCCAATCTTATCAGAAAGGAAACGATCAAAAGAAAACTGTGTTTTCGGTTAATATGCAAGTACATATACTTGAGATGTACAAAGTCTAACATCTGTTTTTTGAAAGTCTTTTACACTTCGTAGTTATTCATAAGTTAGCTGCAATATTTATCCCTTGAAAGCAGCCCTGTAAGGACGATATATCCTAGCCAGGGTTGTGAAACCCTGGTACAAAGTCATCAAAAATGTGAGTCCTGTTACGGAACAATCGAATTTTAAAATAAAACCAAAAACAATATCTGTGCGATTACAATCTTTGAAATAAGGGCCAATGGAAACATCATCGTATAACCAAAAATAGGTAGCCTGCTACCACTTTTGCTTAGTGCAAAGTCAAGAATGGCCGGTTGGTTAGATACGATACCCATCAAAAGGCTAAAGGGTATTTTTATAATTTTATATCCGATTAATAAGGTGCTTATTGCTGTAAGTAAACTGATGATGGTGCTGCCCAGAATGATCCAAAACCCTTCTGAAGACATAGCCTCAACAAAAGAATGACCAGATCGAACGCCTATTGTTGCCAGCAGGAGGATCAGTCCTATTTGCTGAAGGGTTACATTTGCCGCATAGGGCAGGGTCCAAACGACTGGACCGGTTCTCCTCAAGGCGCCTAACAGAAGACCTACGATTAAAGGGCCACCGGCATATCCAAGTTTAAAAGATATGGTTCCCAGGCTTACCTCAATATTGCCAAGCAGAAGTCCCAGACCAATACCCAAGCCAAAGGTGAACAGGTTTACCTTAGCTGAGTCGGTATAGCTATCTCCGAATAATTCAGCCAGTTTCTTCAAATCTTTTCTTCGGGCTACAAATCGAATCCTGTCTCCCAATTCAAGGATGGTATCGCCTTTAGCCAGCATCTCCATATCTCCCCTTCGAATTCGGGAAATGATGCACTCATAATTTCGATCCAGGTGAAGAGAAGATAATGATTTTCCAACAACATCAGGATTGGAAACAAAGATACGACGCACGTCATATTCACGGCGATCTTCTTCGAGATCATGAAGTGCCCGCTCACCAAGTATGGACTCAACATTATTCAATTCTGCCTGGCTACCAATGATTAAGATCCGATCACCTAAAGAAAAACTTGAATCCCAATTGACTAAAGTATCTCTATCTTCTTTTTTAACTCTTCCAAAGACAACTTCCCAGTCATATTTGATGAGCAGATCACGAACGCTAATGTCTGTTGCATCCTTCTTTGTAACCTTGATCGTCCTGGTCGTAAGATCTTCACCTATCGGATACTTGTGTTTTAATTGTTCTTTTTCCTTCTTGTAATCGACTCTTAGGACGCGCTCAATAAGCCCTATGGCGATCATCCCGCCCAAGATGCCCATCGGATAAGAAAAGGAATAACCAATGACAATTTCTTCGATCATCTTTCCACCATTGGAAAGGCCGGCATTGTTGATATAATCTATAACTCCGGCCATGGCGGGTGTATTCGTTGTAGCACCCGCATACATACCTGTGATAGTCGCAGGACTAAAACCAAAAAGTATACTCACGCCTATGGCAATAACTCCTGAGAGCACCAACATAAAGAGGATAAAGAAAATATCTCTGAAGCCATTTTTCTTATACGATTCGAAAAAAGCAGGACCTGAACTGATCCCAATAGAATAGACATAAAGAGAAAGTCCAAGCAGGAATATTATCTCAGGAATATCGAGTCTTTCGTCTATCGCTCCAGCGAATAAACCGACAAACAATACAGCTGCTACGCCTAATTTATTGGATCCTATTTTAATGGATCCTATCAGATATCCCGATGCTGCTACCAGGAAAAGAAGCAGGATAGGATGGTTGCTAAGTGTTTCTACCAAATACCTCGTTTATGATGAGGGCGCAAAGTTAGTATATCTGTATGTGGGGTGCTTTTTAAATGAGGATGGGAGGATTATTAGAGCATGAAAGAGTAAGTAATGATTGCTAATCAGCATTGTCAATAAATACTAAAACAATCGAAACAAAAAATGAATTTAATCGAATAAGCTTAATCACACCATCAAGATATCTTCCAAAAGTTCAGTCTTCTTCAGTCAATTGATGTATTGCTGATCAGAACAATTAGGGGGCGAGCATACTCCTTCAAACCGTAATAAAAAACGGTCGTATTGTAGGTTTGTATTACTTTGATTAATGTAACGAGTTTATGAGACGGAAATGTTAACAATGGGCTAAATAGACATTGTAAATGGGTGTTGTCATCTTAAAGGAGGGTATAATCTAATATTTATAATAAATACGGTATTTGCTGTGAAGCCTTCATCTCACTATTTTGAAAATTAATGACGCCCGGATAATGATTTTGGAAACAATCTATCAAGATGTAAAGAAATTGAAATTTTGATATATTAAGTAAAAGTCGAATTGTGCTAAAATCAGCACCGACGGACCCATTCGTATCATGCCAAACAAGGGGAGATGCTTGGTTGGTTTCTTTTAATCCCACGAATCTCATTTTTGTATATCTTTCCAGACATTAATAAATAATTAAAATGAAATACCAGATTATTTTCTGTTTGCTATACCTCACAACTT
>JAJCYJ010000894.1 GCA_029262975.1 Saprospiraceae bacterium | reverse complement strand
TTGCACGACTTTTATGTCCTAAAATTTTCGCTAAATCAGACTGATTCATGTTCATTTGTTCCAGTCTGAACTTAATCGCCTCTATAGGATCTGGGGGGGCGATTGGATAATTCTTGTCCTCGTAGTCTTCAATAATGAGAGCTAATATTTCTAATTCGTCGCCTTCTTTTGTATCTGGTTTAGCATCAAATATTTTATCCAATCGCTTAAGTGCTAATTCGTAATCCTTCTCCGTTTTAATAGGTTTTAATTTCATAGCTATATTTTTGTCGGGTCTAACTTATCATATTCATCATGGGTTCCTATAAATCGCACATAGACCATTTGGTACTTGTAATTCACCCTAACTACCAATCTATATTGATTTCCTTTTATGTTGAAGGTTACTCGATTATTCGGTATTAATCTGGAGTTCGGGAATTCGTTTTTCACATAATTTGGGTTTACCCATTTTCCGTTGGTCGTTTCTTGAAACCAAGATTTTAATTGTTCTTCAGTATCAGTGTGTATTTCCCAAAATTCTCTCAAAACTCTTTTTGCAAGTACTCTCAACTTGTTTTAAGGATAAAGATACAGAAAAGTTCCCAATATGGTAAATGTTAGTTTATTGAGAATAACGAACGATTCGGCGACATCCGTCGTGCCGACGTTAGGAGGCATGATCGTGATGGTCGCTTGTTATGTCTCGTATTCAAATTATGATATGGTGATTCCAACCTTTCTATTTAATCCTGTCTCGAAAATCTTAATTAGCGTTTCTATTGTAATATTTCCTTTGCCATTTTCAACTTTAGAAATGTAACTCTTTTTGGTTCCAATTTTATCCGCTAATTGAGTTTGTGTAAGATTTGCCTCTTTTCGCGCATCCTTAAGCATTTCGCTTATAAAGAATCGTTGTGCGCCTTCTTCAAATTCTATTCTAACATCCGAACCTATTTGACCATATTTGGCTTGTAGTAATTCATCGAAGTTCTTTGAGTGTTCTATTTTAGATTTATTTTTTTTCATCGAAATAAGCTTTTTTAAGTTTCTCGGCTTTAATAATCTGATTAATTGGAGTCTTTTGAGTTTTCTTTTGAAATGAATTAAATAGGATGACCACACTATTCCCATCTAAGCAACAAAATGTTCTATAGATGTTGGATTTTACTTCCACACGAATCTCATATAAGTTCGATTTGTTTGTTATCTTTTTAAAGAATTTGATCGGTATTCGGTCAGCTTGTCTGACAACTACAAATACGTACTCATACTTCTTTTGAACATCAGGTGAAAGATTGAGGTAAAACTTAATGAAATAGTCCTCATAGAATTCAATTTTCCGGATTTCCTTCACTGCACAAAGTTAACATATAAGTTAACTAATGTCAATGGTGCACTCCTTTTTTTATGAGACATAACGTCCAAGTGCATGTGGCGTATCTCTGAGGAACGAAGAGGTATAATCATCATGGCACCTTGTTATAGAGAGCCTACTTCTTTTTCAATTGCTTCTTGTACCAACTGATTTAGCGATTTACCCTTCAGTAATGCTGCCTTAAAAGCTTTTGAATGTAATTCAGGTGCAATACGCACATTAAAAGACCCTTTAAAAGATTTAAGTGGATCTTTTTCAACCTCTTTACAAATTTCAATATAGTCATCTACGGATTCTTCAAAAGCTTTTTTGAGATCAACAACTGTTTCCCCTTCGAATGTAACGAGATCATTTATACCTTCAATTTTTCCATAAAAAACAGAATCCTTTGTTGAGAAGTGAACTGTTCCAATGAAGTCTTTATATACCAATTTATCTGTCATATCAATTTTCCATTTCTAAGTTCCAAAACAATCGCCTTTTTAACATAATCTTTGAGTTCGTTTCCAGGATGTGGTTTATGAATGCGAATTATATGGTTGGTTTCCCGGTTGTAGTAAGCAACTCTTGATCCTGATGTTTTCCCCATTGAGCGTTCTATATAGCCAAGCTTTATGAATAAATACTTAATTTCTTGAAAGGTTATTGTACTGTTCCTATTTAAGAGCTTCGCTATCAGCTTATCATATTTGCTCATAAATCTAAGATAGGAGATTTTTGGCTAATGTGCAACTGTATTTTAGTTGCAGATTGGCTTTGTCTTTTGGTTCTCTATAACGACCCTAATAAACAGTCGTTTTAATGCTGTTTATTTTTTGTTAGCATCTGTTTTTAGTTTCAATTTAACAGCAGTTTGCCCATACAGGTTGAATGAACGCAGGTTATCATCTTTTATGAATGAAACTTTCACTCCTGTATTTGGATGAATAAAGTCCAGTTTATCACCACGAATTGGGGTAAGCTTGTATTCATCGCCATTCGGAAAATAAAGTGCAATTAGATCATTGTTTTCATCAAATTTGATAGAAAGATCTATTTGGTTATTCCACTTATATTCACCCGACAATTCCTTCAAAACATCTGTGCTTACTTCATCACGGTGTACATCGGTTTGCTTAAACTGTTTCCAGTTATATATCTGTGAGGCTGATAAAAGTAGTTCATTACTCAGTGCCCTGCCATTATCTGAATTGATCAAATAGACCAAACCATTTCCGCTCGTAAGGCTTAATGTCATACCTGTACTGTAGCCTGCATTGCCACCGTAGTGAGTGATAGAAATATCATTACCAGACCGGTTCAAAATGAACCCATAAACATGGCCGTCTCGTTCGTGGCTTAGTATCGTTTTAATATCGGACTGTGAAAATATCGAGCTTTTGCCTTGATAGCCTTTATAAATTTCAATTAGAAATTTAGCCATATCAATAGCGTTGCTCCATAGCCCTGCTGCAGCTTGCTCTGGATAGTTTCGCCAGCCACCATCTAAAACATCTCCTAATTGAGTGTACCCTTTGGCTTCCTGATTAGACTTCGAGGCGAGTAACGGTTGTGTGAACTCAGAGTGTTTCATACCGGCAGGTTCAAGAATCCATTTTTTCATGATGTTCGAGAACTCATCATTGTATATGTCTTGAAGAGCCAGTTCAGCTAATGTGTAGCCACCACCTGAATAAGCCAGTGTTTCATTAGGCGGTGTGATAACTTCTATGGCTGGGGAATTGACGCCTTCACTTCCCCTTAAAACATCAAGATCAGAGGGTAGCGTGAGATTATTAGCGTATCCCTCATATCCACCAGAAATGATTCCTGAAGTATGGGAGAAGATATTTCGAAACGTTACGGGATTCTCTGCTGTTTGTTTGCCTTGGGGTAATACAAAATCTTTCAAGTAATTTTGGATATTTTTATCGAGGTCTATTTCACCAGCAGCATGCATGCGTACTGCCGCCAGAAACGTTACTGGTTTAGACAGTGATGCTGCCTGGAAAATGCTCTTACAGTCCAGTTTTTGTTCTTCGGAAAAATTCGCATTTTGATAAATGTCTGCCCATTCAATCTTGCCTTGACATATTACAGCAAGAGATAATGCCGGAATATTATATTCTGACATTTTATCTTTTATAGAGCTCAAATTTTCTGACTCTCCCAAAAACTTTACTTGCTCACGAATTCCACTTTCCAGTTGAATTTTTCTTTCAATTGAATCTTTTTGGTTAATGCAATCTGCATTAACCTTATGGGTTATTGCGTCTTTGGAATCTTTGGACTGGAAGGAACAAGAACCAACGATAATCAAAATAAAAGACTGAAATATTATATTTTTCACAAGTGACTTCATATGCTTAATCTGTATCAATTTTTTATAGATGCCAACGTGAGTGGAAACGCAGTAGCCGACCTTGTGGAGGCTATTGTCGTTCTCCACATTATTGTACGTAGTTTAATCTTTTGCTTTTGGGTGTTAAACTTCAATAGTAACAAAACAGATTAGTATGTCATCTGTTGTCTTTTTTAAGTCGGCATAAAACATATTATCGTTTCCTGAATTCATAAATCTCCCTATTCTTGATGAATACTGTTTGAATAATATGTCATTATTTTTTGGTTTAGCGGCATAAACAGTAGTATGAATATGTCGATTATCTTCAGAACTTCCATAATCACCGGGTAAGATAGTCCTAACATATATTTTACCAACTTCATTGGTCGTTGCTGTTCCGTTTAATCTTGCCGTTGTTTCATCATTAACATTAGATGGCTCATATTTTCCATCTGTAGAGGTATGATAGAAACTTACTCGATGATTTGATAATACTTTTTTAGATTCTTTATCAATGAAAGTCAAACAGAGAATAAGTTTTTCTCCTGTTTCTTTTTCATTCGCTATAATTACCTTATTTAAACTATCCATCTTTTGAAAATTTTCAAGAGCAATAGTTTCATTATCTGTAATCGACAGAATTGTTCTATCTACTGAACATTGAATAAACAAAAAACTGCTTAATAAAATTCTAATGTTTTTCATAGTTTAATGATTACGTACAACGTCCAAGCATATCCAGAGTCACGACGAAGGAGTGATTCTGTGATTATGCAGTGTTACCTATCGTGATTTACTTCATACTAAGATTAGTTCAGTTAACTCTTTGCCTATTTCATGAAGCCCATCGACAATCCGTTCTATTTGACGTTTCGATGGATTTTTCTTTCCATTAACATACTGAGAAAGCAGTGTTTCGTTCATTCCAATTCTTTGTGCGAGATGTTTCGAGTTAATAATCTTATAATATTCAAAGAACTGTTTGAAGTCAATTTCGAATTGCAGATCGTTGGCTAACGACAGCTTTTTATTCGATTCTTCCTCAAACAAGTTGACAGCTTCTATAGCATTTAATCTCAATACATGGATTGTTTTGCCTGTTGTGAAGATTGGTTTCTTCTTCTCGTATGCAGAATAGCCTGTTTTGCTTCGTTCAATAATAAATTTATATGCCATTACTTTTTCTTTAATTGAGCGTCTTTTCTGAGTTTGTTTTCGAGTCCTTTTCCTAATTCGTCACTTCCATGATTTGGGAAAACTACAATTCCCTTCTTCTTAGGATGCTTCATAATGAAGTGTGACCCTCTAGTTCTAACAACTAACCAACCATCCTTTTTAAG
>JAJCYJ010000893.1 GCA_029262975.1 Saprospiraceae bacterium | reverse complement strand
TTGTCAGCCGCACTTAATGTATTGTGTCCGGTAGATGTCATGACAATTGGCTTCTTTGAATTACATGCAGAAATAAGAAATGAAAAGAGTAATGATACAATAACTATATAAAATCTCATGATAGCTCGTAGTGCTTAAACGACAAGATATAAAAAGGCGATACTCTTCTGCTGAGCATCGCCTATTCTTTTTACAATAATAATTGTCTTTTACTTCTTTTTGCCGCGTGCTAGTTTTTTAGAATCCCGCTCTCGTTTTATGATTCTGGCGCTTCCGTTTGATACACAAAACCCGATTAACTCATATGTTCCAAACCGACCGTCTGAATACGCAAGACGTTGGTTGTTTCCGTCGACTATTTCAAAACTTCCATTACCATAATCACAGCAGATACCATCTCCAAATGCGTCATACAGGTCAATCTCATAACATCCGTCCTCCAGATCTAAATTAACCGTCTTTTTTACGCCATTGATGCCATCCTGATACGGACCTCCATACTTCATCAGATTATTCAATTCATCATAAAGTTCCCATGATGTTTCTGATCCATAATCGTCTAATGTTATAATGACTCTAAGTGAATTCTGGGTAGGTTCTCCGCCAGTGCTCAGGTCAAAAGAACTTGATTGGGACCAGCTTGTCCAACCCTCTATACATCTCGTTCTGAGTTGATATTCATACGTTTGAGCCAAAAGGTTATTCAATGTTTTAGTCGAATTGGAGGCATTTTTCTGTGTCCAGGAGCTACTACCATCGGCCCGGTATCTTATTTGATATCTAATAGCATCAGTGACGTCATCCCAATCGACTATCACTGAGGATTCATTTCGGACAGCTACAGAAGAAGTAGACGGTGTCTCACAAGTATTACTTCCACCACTGCCACCACCACTATCTCCGGTAGTCGTAAATGTTTGATTAACAGAATAGGAAGAATTTGATGACCCACATGATGTTTGAACGCTTACTTCATATAGTGTAGCTGATTGAAGTCCGCTCAATGTTACCGAATTGGTCGCCGCAGTTGCATTATCAAATGTTGCTGTGCCTGTAGCCCGATACCGGATATTGTAGTCAATAGCTCCACTTGTACTTGACCAACTTACCTGCGCCGAGGATTCATTTATTCCAGAGATTGTAATTGTAGTGGGAGCATTGCAAACAGTTCCTGTTCCTCCACCGACATCTCCACTGTATACTGTTGAGGCATTGGAAGTAACAGAGCCAAGATTCGAAAGCAAAAAACTATTCATTCTATTTTCTTGTCCTTCGCTGAACATGTACATACATGCATCATCTGTATAATCCATATAGTTCATATGCATGTCAATCGAACCACAAGATGAAGCCCCTATAGAAGGACACCCAGCATAATCAGAAGCTTGGTCAGGTGTATCTCCAACTTCATCGTCGACGCCACATCCATCTCCCCAAATGTGCTCCAAAAGAAGGTAATGTCCCATTTCATGGGTCAATGTCCGTCCCAAATCAAAGGGTGACTCAGGTACGACAGATCCACAACCCTGGCCACTACCAAAAGCGGAGGCGTCAATCACAACACCATCTCCATTGCCAGATCCACCTAAAGGTGCATAACCCAGGTAGCCTGTATTGGGTTGTACAAAAATATTGATATATCCGGCCCAGTTGTTTTCCTGATCTCCTTGTGTGCGATTAATGGTGATCGCCATATCACCATTTGATAATCCATAGCCAGAGGGGTGGTTTTGATTAGCTATTACAAATTTGACACACATTTCACCATTCGCGATACCCGAAAATTGTGCGGCAGCTTGATTATTCCAGGTGGATATGTCAGAATTTTCTCCGGTATAATCAAGATTCAATCTGTTGATTTGATCTATTGCCAGTGACTGGAGGCAAGCTGGGTCTGGGTTGTTCACACCTTGGAAGTGTATGGCAACCGGTACTATTACAGGAGCCGTACAATTCGCTTTAAAGACGGTTTGGACATTATACTTTTCAAAAGCCCTCAGCATACTTTCACGTCGTTGTTGATAGGCAGGGTCTTTTAACAATTCCTGAGTATGCTCATTTGCCAGGCATATTCGCTTCTTTACGCTGATGGAAGTAATCTGATGTTGTGCATCAGCTATTGGTTCTATATCGTCCTGACATGCAGTTATCAATAATAGAAATACAAATACTGATAATCCAAAGAGGTTTTTCAAATTCATAATAAAAGTTTTTAGTGGTGTACAAAAAGTAGAGATCACTTCATCGACTATATTTTCATTCAAATCAAAGCAATTTAAGCACGCAGAAAGTGCTGGTTTATACTTTAGTCGGGTCTTTTTATACTTAACAGGTATTTTATTATACTTCTTCCTTTACCTAATGATCGTTGAGTATCTACATTGCACTTATAATCCCCTGGCATGGAAAAACGTGTAGAATTAATTCTGTTTGGTGATAAAATATGGTGGTGGATACGTCACTTTTTATTCTGGATAGTGATGTACCTGGATGAAGTACTTTATACACTTTTAGAAAAAGACGGATTCAATGAATTAGATCTTTTCATTCTGCCTTTTATACTCGACGTTATTACTGTATACATCAACCTGTATCTACTCATCCCGAGGTATCTGCACAAGAAAAAGTACGTGACTTATTTTCTATTTACCATGCTTACAGTCGTCGCAAATATTTCTATTATGCTGGCCTACATATATATCCCGGAAAATTCATTGCCATACATCGGTGAATTCGTTTCTTCATTTATATCAACGATCACACTCCTGGCGACAGCCATTGCCATCAAAGTCGGTAAATACTCATTTGAACAACAAAAACTCACAGAGCAATTAAAATTTGAGCAGTCGAAACTTGAACTCAATTATCTCAAACAACAGATTAATCCACATTTTCTTTTCAATGTTCTGAATACGATCAATATCCAGTCTATCTCTGACCCCGGATCAGTGTCTGAAACAGTTCATCAATTGTCAGACCTTTTGCGTTATCAGATATATGAAGCGGGTGCTTCAGACACAGTAGCCTTAAGCAAGGAAATTGAATTTTTAAAAAACTATGTTTCCCTCGAAGAAATTAGAAGAACTAATCTTACCGTAAATTGGAATGAACTTAGTGCAATTCCAAAAATTAGAATTACGCCATTTTTATTTTTACCCCTGATTGAAAACGCATTGAAGCACTCAAAGTCAATTAATGAAGACCCGGCCAAAATAAATATAGAATGGAGTCACAGACAAGGTCAGTTAGAATTAAAAGTATCTAATACCATTGGTGATACTATCGAAAAGGATCATGGTGGGTTTGGAATTGATAATCTTAGAAAAAGATTGAATTTTTTATATCCGGGTAAGAGCAATCTTGACATGAGTATTCGCAATGGAATATTTATTTGCACACTTCAACTCAATATAGATGAGAGCAATAATCATTGATGACGAGCCAATAGCGCGCAAGGGTATAAAACTTTTATCAGACCAAATACCATATTTAGAAATAGAAGCTGAATTTGGAAATCCTCTGAAAGCACAAGCACACATAGTCTCTAATCCAAACCTTGATCTTATCTTCCTGGATGTCGAAATGCCAGGCATGACAGGTATTAATTATTTAAAATCAATGCCTCCAAAATGTCATGTTATTCTAACTACAGCTTATCAGCAGTATGCATTGGAAGCATTTGAGTTGGATGTAATAGACTATCTGCTCAAGCCTATTCGACTCGAAAGATTTGCTAAAGCTGTAGGAAAAGTGAAAGAGATTTTAGAATTGAAAAACCACGATTTAGAAATTGATCATAAAGATCCCTTTATCTATATTAAATCGGAAAGAAAATATATCAAGATCTCGCTAAGCGATATTCTCTTTATTAAAGGGCTAAAAGACTACGTGATTATTCATACTGCACGTCAGAAATATATGACAGCTATGAACGTAGGGACTATGGCTCGACAACTTTCTGAAGAACTCTTTGTGCGCGTAAGCAAGTCTTATATTATCAATGTAAATTATATCGAAAGTATAGATCTTGATACGATCATTCTCGCGGGTATTGAAATTCCCCTTGGGAATACCTATAAGGAAGACTTCATTAAAAAATATGTCAGAGATAACCTTCTAAAGAGATGAATGAGCTTTATCCAAAGTTAAATTATCCCGTTGTTACTTCTTCAGAATCCGTTATCGCACCGTTAGTATGCACTGGTGTGCTAATGTTTTCATTATTGTCTTTGTGTTCATCTACCGATTCTTCTGTTATCTCGGCAGTTGTCTTTAGGTCTGTCTTTGCCAAGTCTGCCTGTGCTGGGTCTTCCTTTGCAGGTTCTTCAACCTTTTCATCTTCTACATGAATGATTGGCTCCTGATCCGGCCATGGTCTTGGTCCTATTAATGTAACAAGATCTGATTTGACCAGCACTTCCTTTTCCAAAAGTTCTTTAGCGAGTATATGTAAATCTTTGCTATGCTTAGTTAGTAACTCCTGGGCTCTTTCATACTCTTGCTCAACTAGATTTCTTACTTCGTCATCGATCAGCGTGGCAGTATCATCAGAGTAGGGTTTATTAAATTGATCCTGGGACATTCCATAAAAAGAGACATTGCCGACCTTTTTATTCATGCCATAGACTGCGATCATGCTATAGGCCATTTTCGTCACCTGGTCGAGGTCATTTTGAGCCCCTGTAGATATTTTATCAAATATGATCTTCTCTGCGGCCCTTCCTCCGAAGGTCATACAAATCCTGTCCAGCATTTGCTCCGTACGCGTGATATATTCGTCTTTAGGCAGATATTGTGCGTAGCCCAATGTTCCAATTCCTCTGGGTACAATCGTTACTTTGACTAAAGGAGAGGCATGTTCGAGATACCATCCACATATAGCATGTCCAGCTTCGTGATATGCAATAATTTCTTTTTCTCTTGGAGAAATAAATTTGTTCTTTTTCTCTAACCCTCCAATTACCCGATCCAGCGCATAATTGAAGTCTTCCATTTCTACAGACTTCTTGTCCCATCTCGCGGCTACTAGTGCTGCTTCGTTGCACACATTAGCGATATCGGCTCCTGCAAACCCCGGTGTCATTTCTGCCAGCACCTTAGGCTTAAGCTCATCACTAACCTTTATGTTTTTCAAGTGGACTTTGAATATTGCTTCTCGTTCTTTCAGATCCGGACGATCAATGCCTATCTGGCGATCAAATCTACCCGGTCTCATCAATGCACTATCCAATACATCAGCCCGGTTAGTCGCAGCCATCAGGATTACACCTTTATCAGTGCTAAATCCATCCATCTCTACTAGTAATTGGTTGAGTGTATTTTCACGCTCATCATTCCCTCCTTGTATCGCGCCTCTGCCTCTGGCTCTTCCGATGGCATCAATTTCATCTATAAATATGATACATGGGGCTTTCTCACGAGCTTGTCTGAATAAATCCCTTACCCTGGACGCACCTACACCGACAAACATTTCAACAAAGTCTGAACCGGAAATTGAAAAGAAAGGCACCCCTGCTTCACCGGCTACAGCCTTAGCTAGAAGAGTCTTACCTGTTCCCGGAGGTCCAACAAGAATTACACCTTTGGGTATTTTACCACCAAGTGCAGTATATTTTTTTGGGGTCTTTAGAAAATCAACGATTTCCATAACCTCTTCTTTCGCTTCATCAAGTCCGGCTACATCTTCAAATGTTATTTGAACATGAGCGTTGCTGTCAAATAAAGTAGCCTTCGACTTTCCAATGTTAAATATCTGGGCGCCCGGACCACCGGAGCCACCACTTACTCTTCTCATGATGAACAGCCATAAGGCTACAAATAAAATTAGTGGTAACATCCAACTCAATACAGAGGATACCCAATTCACTTTCTTTTTATTCATCACTTCAATACCAATACCCTTTTCTTCAAGAATACTTTCATTGAGCTCATCAACTTTATTCAAAAAATAATCATTGGAGCCGAGTTGCATCGTATAATGCGGTGAATTCAGATTGAGGCTATTGGAGAATTTATCAGCCTTGATATCCGGATATTTGGACAGGCTTTCAGCTTTGAGCTGAATATTGACAAATTCCTTATTGATTACTTCCACCTTTTCGAAATCGCCATTCATAGCGATTTCTTCGAATTTTTTCATCGTGATTTCCTTGGGGCGGCTGATGACACTCATGACCGTATTAATACCCAGAAGTACGACTATTAAGATCGCGTAAAACCAGTAAGAACTTAAATTATTCTTCTTTTCTGGTTTCTTATTTTTCTTATCCTTGTTATCAGGCATATTTAGCTATCTAATTATTAGAACGATCAAGATCTCTAAATGGTTTTGTCAACTTATTTTATAAGTCTTCGTACACCGCTATTTTGGCATCATTCCAGAGATTCTCAAGATCATAAAACGTTCTTGTCTCCGGATAGAAGATATGTACGATCAAGTCAAAATAATCGACTAATATCCATCTTGAATCTAAAAGTCCTTCAGAATGATTTGGCACTACACCTAATTCATCCTTAATTCGTCGGTTGATATTTTGAGATATAGCCCGTACCTGGGTATTGGACTCTCCTTCACAGATAATAAAGTAATTTGTCGGTGCATTGTCCAGTTGGCGTAGATCCAGCTTTACAATTCTTTTTCCTTTTATATCTTGTATGCTATCTATGATAAGGTCGGCTAACGCTTCGTCCGTTACTTTAGTTATGGGTGGTGCTTCTTTTATACTCAAATTTTCCCCTCGTTATAATATATGCTACAAAAGTACGAATAAACAATTTACAGTGTCAGAGTAAATGTTTTGGTTGATTCCTTCGTGAAATGAATTATATAAAAGTTAAAACCAAGAGGGTCTCTGTGTAGAAGCATCATCAAGTTCAAGGCATTCACAACATCTCCTTGGCCAGTTACGTCGGTTAAAAGGTGAACATTCATCGGATTCGCTACTCCCGGCAAAATATTCACTTGGAATAAAACCTCTTCTTTTCACATCTATAGCTGCCAACTCAAAATAACCCAATATGTGCTCTTCCGGATTTGTTTCATTCATTATATTGCCCGGGACAGAAGCTGGAGGCTTGTCAAAAACTGTTCCTTCCTGGTTCGTAACTTCTTTGATCCGAAGCCAATATTCATACGCTTCTTTTGTGATAGATTGTTGGACAACACTAAAGTAATGCTTACCTCTAAACTGCACTGCGCTTAACCTTGACTTCTTATGTATAACTAAAGAGTCTATTGTTGTTTTACCTGACAGCGTACTGTTAAATAGCGCAAAATCTTTAGTGAATGCTGGCACGTTGACATAACAGATTTTAGGAGCATGCAGCGGTCCACATCGTACCTCAGGATAAGAAAAGTCTTCTTCTACGCTATAGCGCAAATAAAATTCTGCTCCTTGATCAATCTCAGGAAATTCCGCATTTATTGTTAATTCAATTATTCTCTCCGGTCTCTCAATACCACTTGCTGCAATTACATTTTCCCTAATAAATTTTCCATTCACTTCCTTCAAAGCATGGTTCTCTGGCATCCTTTCGGGGCTGCTCTTAAGAATATCTCCATTGGGAAGTGTCATAGAGATGTAATAGATCTTCCCGGGAATACCGCTAAGTATTCCTTGTGGGATCACATGAACTCCTGTAGAAGATTCAACAAACTGATATGTTTTATCTTCATCATGAAGTCTCACATTGATTCCGGGTACTGGATCAAAATATTTATCACCAAACGCCAGGACATTAGATATTCTGACATAATGTGGGCCGTCAGAAGTAGTCAATTGGCCATCTACAACAATTGAAACATCCTGGTCCGTTCGTTCGAATGAAAACGGATCCAGACACCCAAAACTTCCTATTACAATTGCAAGAAGTATAGTATGTATTATAAGCCACTTCATTAAAACTTGAAGTTATAACTGATTGATGGAATGATTGTACCAATTACCGAAAGCCGCAAGGCATTAATTGGAGATCCTGTTTCTTGTCTATAAAAAATCGAAAAAGCATTTCTTCGGGCATAGAAATTATACATCGATATAGAAATCTCACTCTTATAGCGAGCGCTTGATCTTCTATTGGTCGTGAAAGTATATCCTATATCAAGTCTGTGATAATCTGGTAGTCTAAAGTCATTTCTATCCGAAAAATTAGGGATGTTTACACCGTTAACAATATAGTTTCCAAATGGAGCTGTAATAGGTCTTCCGGTATTGTAAACAAAGTTTATATTGATGCGATCCCTGCGCGAAATCACATAGTTGAGAAAGAGCTTTACACTGTGGGGTTGATCATAGTTTGAGGCAAACCACTGACCTTGATTAATGGTTCTTTTCTGACTGTCATACACCTGATGTTCGCTTCGTGAATAACTATATGAAAACCGTCCTGATAGTTTTTCTCCTTTTTTGGCCAATGAAAACTCTGCTCCATAATTTCTACCCCTGCCTGCCAAAGTCTCGGTTTCTAAATTGCTGTTTAGAATCAGATCAGCAAAGTCTACGTGATCCAAGGTGTTCGACAATTTCTTATAATATATATCAATATTATAATCAAAATTCTCAATGCTGTGTGCAATTCCTGCTGAAAAATTATCAGCCATTAAGGGTTTTATATAATGTGTGCTTACCTGCCAAATATCAACAGGTGTAGGCGTCGCGGTATTGGAAAGCAGTTGTAAATATTGGTTCATCCGGTTATAAGAAGCCTTGATGGCAAATCCTTCAAAAAGATTAAATCTAAAAGCGACTCTTGGCTCAAGACCACTATATGATATGACTACACCACCATCATATTGTCG
Organism: Saprospiraceae bacterium; assembly: GCA_029262975.1. Taxonomy (GTDB): domain Bacteria; phylum Bacteroidota; class Bacteroidia; order Chitinophagales; family Saprospiraceae; genus JAJRXG01. The sequence continues at coordinate 3,360 of JAJCYJ010000893.1, read as the reverse complement.
GGTTCCTATCACTTCATCTTGTGACAAATCGTGCTCGCTGTTATATAGATTCAATAGATAAGGCCCATGTTGCTGATAAAGAGTATACCGCAATCCAAAATCTACAGAAAGCCGTTCACTTAAGTCATAGCGATCATTTACAAATAGAGAATACTCCCGACCTCGTTCTTTATTAATCTCTTCAGCTATCGTATTACTGTCATTTATGGGTGATAAGCGCTCTGGTTGCATTTTGTAATCAATCATTTCAACCCCTCCTCTTAGCGTATGGCTGCCTAATGAGAATATCGATTGTAAAGAATGCTGATAATAATCTATTCCAGATGATAATTCGAATGCAAAGAGTCCCTCAGGTTGAAATTGCATATTCTTTAAGGAAGATAATGAGGACATCCAGGAAAATGAGAGTTTATCATTAATCAAGTGTCTTAATTCCAATTGTCCGACTTGGTTTTGCCAAGAGTATCCAAAGGCATCTGCAAATGAGAATTCGTCATAGCTTTGAAAATAAGAAAGGTTGGCCTTGGTTTTCTCACTAAAGCTATGCGTATATTTCGCATTGAAATCATTAAATAGGGCCTTGCTGTTCTTCACATCAACGTCCTTTGCGCTTTTCAATATCCAATTGGCATAAGAAAGCCGACCAGAAAAAAGGATAGCGCTCTTGTTCTCAATAATCGGTGTCTCAAGACTTATTTTACTTGAAATCAACCCTAATGAGCCATTCACTGTGGTTGTTTTTGCATTTGCATCTTTAATGGTAATGTCCAGGACTGATGAAATTCTTCCCCCATAGTTGGCGGGAATGTGCCCTTTGGCAAGTGTAGTATTGCGTACTATGTCTGGGTTGAAAGTTGAGAAAAACCCCAAGACATGTGACGGATTGAAGATGATCGTCCCATCCTGAAGAATGAGATTCTGATCTATTGATCCACCGCGAACATTAAATCCACTGGCACCATCCCCAGTCGTTGTGACGCCAGCTAAAGACAAAATACTTTTGACCACATCGGCTCCACCCATAAATGCGGTAAGTTGCTTTATTTCCCTTCTGCTTATTTGCTCGATACCAATTATGGTTTCCTTGGCCTTGTCCTGGGCGGTTGATCCGGAAATAATAACTTCATCAATCAGATAAGCCTTGGGCTCAAGAATTATTTCCCAGACATCCGATCCGACAATGTGGGCAGAAACCGAAATAGGTTCATGTGAAATGGAGGTAATTTGAAATAGATAAGTCCCGGTATCAATTTCAATAATGAAACCTCCTCCTTGATCTGAAGAAAGATAGGCCCCGGTATTACTGTTAATTATCAAGGCACTAGAAACCGGAGAAAAATCCCTGGCATCAATAATACTACCAATAATTTTGCATTTTTTTCCCTGCTGGCTCTTGCCTCCCAATTCGACCACCTGAAGTTTATCGTTATTGATCATGGAAGGTGTTGAAGTCAGAATACTGTCCACATCTACCATTTCGGCGGGAACGACAATAACCTTATCCGGTTGGTATTCTCTAAAATGAAGTCCCTTATCATTTAATAAAATGCGGAGCACGTCCCGCATGGAAACATTCTTAAAGCTGTAAGTATATCTTGAATTAGGTAATAATGATTCGTTGTATCTAATATACAGCTGATGCCTTTCACTCAGGTTGTCAAGAATGTAGGCTAATTTCTCTTCTTCATAATCGCGACTAACAGATTCGTCCAGCCCGGCTTGTCCCCAAAGATTAATACTTGAAAGTATAAACAAGACAAAGATCCACACATGATTACTCCTCTGCTTCGTCATTTACCTTCAATTGTTCCAATCGGTCGATCCATAATTCAGGCAATTCTATTTTCTTCAATGCAATGTAGTCATAAGGAATGATGGATTGTCTGGTCAATGCCGCTATGCGTTCATGCTTCACAGAGTATATCCGGGATTCCATAATAAAACGGTCTGTTCCAATTTCTGTGACAGCACAAGTGACAATTGCGTAGTCAGGATAGGTCATGGGAAAAATATATTTACAATCCTGCCACCCGAGTATAGGTCCTTGTTTGCCCTGAAAAGAAGTATCCATTAATTTTTCAAATAATTTTATTCTTGCAGTTTCAGACCACTTCAAATATATCAAGTTGTTGACATGCTTGGCACTATCCATATCCCCCCATAACACAGGGATTTCAAGAAAAATGGGAGATTTACTTAGCTCCGGATATTTTGTGATTATTTTTTCTGATTGCGTCATTTTTGGATTATCTATCGTCAGAAGACTTGTGTTTAAGTAAATCAGTCGGAAGTCCATCGAGACTTTCAAGATTGTTTTTTAATAAATACTCTTTAAGTCCCTCCTCTCCTTTGGCTGCAGCCCAATCATGATGGATACTTCTGTCGCTGACAAAATCATATAAAGGCACACCATAACCACAAGAAGTCTGGACCAGGTCAATAGTCGCAACAATAATCTGACGTGTGCTTGGCAAAATCTTAAATAGGTCAGCATAAGAATGCCATTGGGGGTCGTCAGGCAACATCGCTTGCCCTTGTCCATATAGTCTCAATATTTTGGGCTTTCTGTCAAATGAACAAAACATGAGTGTAATTCGGCCATTTTCCAGGGTGTGTGCCGAGGTTTCATTGCCTGAGCTGATCAAATCCATATAACCGACTTTATGATCCGACAAAACACGAAATGCATCCAAGCCCTTGGGAGAAATATTAACCCGACCTCCTTTACTTAATGGAGCCGTACCTACAAAGAACATATGCTGGGCACTAATAAAATCTCGGTGGCTCTGGTTAATATGGTCAAAAAACTGTCCCATCTTATGAAGTTCTTGTCATGATCCAGTTGGCGAAGTCTTTCATTATTTCTTCCCCCTCTGGTTCATTGATTAATTCGTGATACATGCCAGGATACATTTTCAGTGTTTTGTCTTCAGAAATGGCATCCTGATATAATTTTTGTGATCCCCCAGGCATCGTCAACCGGTCAGCGGAACCATGTGCGACAAGTAAGGGTAGTTTTATTTCCTGGAATCTGGCGCTACCTGACTTTATAGCTTTTAACATCTCTGCCCCCGTTCTAGCCCTCGTTCCTTTCTGATATATCAAAGGGTCGCTAATATATGCTTTGAGTACTTCCGGTGATCTGGTCAAATAAGTTTTATCCAGCTTTTCTGTTGGCAGTTTTGGAAATAACCATCCAAGAAATGGTGCTAATGCTTGTAATATCGGGGATAGATCCTTATCGATTTCGAGCATGGCACTTGTAGAAATAAGTCCGGATAAATGTGATATGTCTTTATTCAAGGCATATTGTACACATACCATTCCCCCCATACTATGTCCCAATAAAAAGGCCGGCAC
>JAJCYJ010000892.1 GCA_029262975.1 Saprospiraceae bacterium | reverse complement strand
AATGGCAGCATAGTCTCACCTGCTCTATGTCCAATCAAAACTGAGGTACTATCATCAGGATGATGGATGTCAATATTACCTCTGATCTTGACATGACCTTCGACATCGAGATGAAAATCCTGACTATTCAGGCTGCCTGGAGCAATCATTAACATACCCAACAATATTGCACAAATTGTCAATAGCTGAAATTCAAATGCCTTGCGGACCAGACCTGCTGCATTTCGTACGCCCATTTTGCACAAAAGGTTCTTGCGGTGCCTGATTGCTGTGTGTGAACTGATGTACAATTCCCTGGCAATTTCATCAGAAGTGTATTCCTGAGATATCAATTCAAGTACTTGCAGTTCTCTTTGAGTGATTTTGGTTTTTGCCAACATGTCTTAATGTATTATATGTCATCTAACCATACTGCTACATCCTGTACCATCACCTGTAATATTGCATTAATCAGTACAGTGGATGATTGATCCGAATCGGAGTAGTCAGTTTGTTGCTTTGAAAAGTCAGATGACATCAGTTAAAAATGATAACCCAAAACTGAACATTCACAAGTAGTTATCACTTCACCCAGGTGGGTGATTTATATGATGTGAAGGACGAGAACTGTAAAAACATCTTTAAGCAACTACCTTTCTGACCGCACTTACCCGATCAGAGACATCGAGTTTGGTAAAAAGATTTTTAACATGTGTCTTGACCGTATTAACGGAAATAAAATGTTTTCGAGCAATCTGGGAGTTGTTCATCCCATCGATTACATCCAGAAGAATGTCATATTCTTTAGCACTTAGAGGATGATCGATTAGACTATCCATGTAGTCTTTGTCAAGATTCTTCCTGCGGATTTCACTACTGAATTTAAAAATAGCCATTTCAATAGTTGTTAGAAGGTCTACGTCTTTAAAAGGTTTGACGAGGTAGCCCATTGGCATCGTTTGTTTGGCTCGTTCAAGAGTGGATTTATCTGATAACGAACTCAGGAAGATGAATGGAATTTGATATTCTCTTTGGATGATCTCGGCTACATCAATGCCATCTCTGCTACCACGAATGTTAATGTCGAGCAGAACCATGTCCGGAAGATGTTTGAATACGGCATCAAGTGCAGACTCACTGTCATAACACACTTCGCAAACTTCATAACCCAGTTTTTCAATGGCACGTTTCAAATCCTCAGCTATGAATACTTCGTCTTCTACTATAAGTACTCGAAAGTTTTCCATTCCTCCGGCATCCATCAACTCATTAATTTATAGTCCTTGATTATAAATGTAGCAGATGTGCCAAGTGTCGTATTAAGTGTATAATCTGCTTTAAGTCTTTTAGCAAAAGATTGGACGAGTTTCATGCCAATTTGATCATTGCTTTTCTCATCCGGATCAAATCCAATTCCATTGTCTGCAATTTTTAAATATAACCCTTCTTCTTTTTTAGAAAGTTCGATTGAAAGCATGGGGTGTTCTGTATTTTGAAATGCGTATTTCAGCGAATTCGTTATCAATTCATTTATAATTAATCCCATAGGCACAACGGTATCCACATCGAGACGTATATTTTCAATTTCTAAATTTCGCTCGACTGTTTTTCCATTTAAAGAATAATTAGATATAAGCTCATTGCTCATCTGATCCAAATAAGTAGGCATGTCTATCCCGGTTAAATTGCCTTCCATATAAAGATTTTGATGAATCAAAGACATGGATCTGACTCTGTTTTGACCTTCATCCAGCACCTTTAAAGTATTGGCATCGGAAATGCTATGTGACTGCAGCTTTAATAAACTGGAAATGACCTGGAGATTGTTTTTCACCCGGTGATGTATTTCCTTAAGCAAGGTTTCTTTTTCACCCAGGGCCTTTTCAATTATAGTTTTTTGATTTTCAATTTTCCTTTTTTGACTGAATATCCTGTAGAGGAAAAAGGATAATAAACTCAATCCGATAAAGGTACCAACAAGCGCCATTCGTTGTTGTGAAATTCTCGATTTATTCAATGCACCTTCAAGGGCAAGTTGCTCAATTTCGGCTTCCTTCTCCAAAGATTGGTATCGCACTTCTGCATCATTGACTGTATTAGCAATTGTTTCATTCAAGTTAGCGTCTTTCAGCTCAGCATGCAGGGTAGAGAAGCGATAGGCTTGCTCATAATCATTCAAATTGACAAAGGCATTTTCGAGGTTTTTGACAATTTTTATTTCAAAGTTCTTGAAACGGTTCTTCTTTACAATCTCGTATTGCGGAAGCAACAGATTAACTGCTTCTCTATTCCTGCCTTGTGCTATATAGATACCTGACAATTGACTGGCTGCAGCGGCAATGCCCCTTGGATTATTTAATTTTCCAAAGATTTCAACTGCTTTTAAAGCGGATATTTCTGCAGAGTCTAAGAGATTAAGTGAAGTGTACACAACTGCAGCATTGGTATATCCCAGGGCCATTGTTCTTAATTCACCATTCTCCTTACCAAAGTCAATGATTTTATGGTACAAAGGCAATGCTTTTCGATGATCACCTTGTAGCGAATACATCATTGCCTGGTTACTCAGAATGCCATTGGCAAGTCGCTGCTCATCGGTTCGAATTGCATAATCATATGCTTTCTGATAATATTCCTGCGCTTCTTTTGGTCTATTGGACCTTTCCATGACTGTTCCCAGGCTGTTGTACGCGTTTGCCAGGACAGATACATTTTCTGTGGCGGTCAATTTTTCAATTGCTGACATCAAAAGTGGTGTGGCTTCATCATTCTTCCCCATTCTTATCTTCACGCCAGCCATCTTGTTCTGGATAACTCCGAGGTTGATTGTTCCCGTATTTTCCTCGACTCCTTCAGCAGCTTTGGCTAAGGCTTTCCAGGACCTGTCTGATTCTCCAGTGATGTAATAGTGCTCACCCAACCAGTAATAATATTTGGTACGCAAGGGCGAAGTGGCAGCGGTGTCTATCAAGTCTTGAACCAGATTAAAATATACTTGAGATGAATCGACTGATATCTCCCTGTAATATATCGCCAGGTCCAAATACATTTCAGCTTTGATGTCATCTTCTTGAATCTGCGGCAGCAGCCTTTTAATCGAATCGATTATTGTAACATGATTCTGGGCATAAGAATCCAGGTTAAATAATACCAGCAAAATAATTATTGAGATAGCCCTTCCATTCATACCCAACATTGTCACATGAGCAATAGCTCTTTTTTTTACTAAAATTGAACAATTCCGTTCTTGATATATGGATCTTCACATTTCCTTCCATGCATGAAGATTGGCTCAATATAGGCATGAAGTTTAAGTTTTTATACATCGTCCAACGGAGGTCAATGATAAGGGAAATGTTTGTCGTGATGATTTCAGGCCGAAATGAGATGTAATGCTCAAAAAGTACAGCTATATCTCAAAATGATCTGAGAATTACTTGTTCAGGAAATTAGAGAGCCATGATATGCCTTCAAGAATTATCGTCTTTAATTTAGAAATGTTAAATTCACAGCTTTTAAATCTATCAAAATCATACAATTATGGAAATCAATTTTTTAGCTGTAATCGTGGCCGCGCTGGTCCCAACCATTATAGGCTTTTTATGGTATCATGAAAAAACATTCGGCAAAGTATGGGCTGAAGGAGCGGGAATGACTGAAGAGAAAATGAAAAGTGGTAATATGGGGATGATCTTCGGTGTAGCGATATTATTCTCACTGTTATTGTCCGTATCGATGACATTTCATGCTGTACACGATGCCCAGGTTCAAGGTGCGATGTACTATGCTACTGATGGCACGATGGAACCGGAACCGGGTTCAGAGTTAGCCCAATGGTACGAATACTTCGAAACGAATTTGGCACCGGCTAATCATGTCTTCAGTCATGGTGCGGTACATGGATTGATTTTAGGGCTGATGCTATTACTACCTATTATCGTAAATAACGGACTTTTCGAAAGAAGAGGGTGGAAGTACATTTTGATTAATACCGGATACTGGACCATTTGTCTGGTTATAATGGGTGGCATTTTAGCGGCCTGGCGATAGCGATTATAGTAACAAATTATAAATTATCCCGAATTTTGGCAAGACTGAAATTTGGGATTTTTTATTAGGGGTGATGGGTATTTCCTTGCTGTCCAGAGCTTGTCGCTGTTTGAAGTGTGCAACTTCAAACTAATATTATGTTATTTTGAATTATAGAGTTACTATGTTATGCATGGAAAAAAATTCTAATTATGGTAGTTATAACTGGGCTGCTTCTCGATCACCCGCTGTCTCAACAACAAATTTCTTTTACGATCAAGAAAGTGAATGCACGACAATTATACAATTAAATGTACCTAGATTTAGGAGAGTAGATTTTCATGTTACTTCAATCATTCGACTATTTTTGGCGCAGTTTTCTGATTGGATTTTTGGTTAGAGGATTTAGCGCGCCAGTGTCTAATTATAATCTCCTGTACTTAATCACACAAAATGATATTGGCTGCATCTACTTAATTTTAAGTATTTTCTTATTGAAAACAAGTAACATAATTATATTTCATGTCTAACTTGTATTTTAGATCACTAGAGTATAAAGTTGTATCACATTAGTAATAAAGTATAATATTTTAGCGCTTCTATTTTTAAAAATGAAATAATTATTATGGACGATACTACTAACTTGAGAATTGAAGATGATGATATCAACACTGAGTGTTTGGATGAAAGCAAATTGAAGGCAAAAGAAAAGGCGGAACTGAATCTTAATTACACGAGACTTCGAGTGACCCTTGGCGTACTTGGCATGATTATGCCTCTTGTTATTTTTTGTGTTAATGGCTTTCAGATCGAACCATCTATAAGTGAGTTCTACTATACTGATAGTATGGTGGTATTCACAGGGATTTTGATCGCTTTTGGCCTGTTTTTATTATCATATAAGGGGTTTGGAAGAGATAAAGGTGAAAAAATAAGTGATAATGCGGTTACCAATATGGCTGGAGTTTTTGTTCTTATTGTTGCCTTTGTGCCTACCCAGTGTAGCGGTCCTGAGTGTACGGAGTTGTTTTTAGATGCTGTGGCATTTGGACATCAAAAGAGTATTGTTGGGAAAATTCACCTTATTAGCGCGGCTCTGTTTCTCATCTCAATGGGCTACATGTCCTTTGTACAATTTGCAAAAGAAGGAGAGAGTAAATCAAAAGATTGTGAAGATGAACAGATTGTAAGACGGAGATGTATAGTCTATAAATTTAGTGGAATAATGATATGGTTAAGTTTACTTTTTTTGGCTTTATATTTTGTTGGTGCTTTTGGAAAAATAGAAAATGTAATTTTTTGGATAGAAACGATTGCTCTCGAATTCTTCGGTATTTCATGGTTAGTAAAAAGTAAACAGCTAACTATAATCAGTTTATAGGAATATGCGAATAGGTGTAATGTTGTATTCCTATATATTAAATACGCTAATCTCGAAAAAGTTACACCCAGCCTATCGCTGTTTGAAGTTTGTAACTTCAAACTAATATTCCCTGCTCGCCTAGCCGTGGAAGTATCCCCAACTAAATAGAATACTGCTAGCCGCGGTGTGGAACCCGCGGTTCCTTCGTCAAATGGACATTTAGTCCATTTGCTGTTGCACAGTTCACTCAGTCTTGTTATGGATAAGATAGGCTTGGAGATCGTAGATTTCCAAGAGCGGGTTGTTTCTACATATCAATAGATAGGCCAAAATCATAGATCCATCAGGTTATTTGTTTTAATTTTTAGAGAGTCTCTTTCGAAATGCAATGATTTAGCTCTTTCGGTTGTAGGCAGGTGAATTCGACAACAATATTTAGGATCTTAGTTATAATTCATTAATTCGGGAATTTAAAAGATTCAACAGGTCTGAGGGATTGTTTGCGTGGGTTAGCCTTGTCATATTGGTTAAGTTTATGAAGTCATCAACAGATTCGCCGCAGAATTCCAGCGAAAATCTGCCTCCATTGTTGGATTGAATGTGGATCGTGCCTGAATCTACTGTCATCACCGCTGATCTTCTTGCATCTCCATTGTCAAATGTGGTAAAAACCCCGGCACTCGCTAGATCTGGTAAACGGTTCCTGCCATCTGGATCGGTCGAGATTAATAAATAACTCGGGTCAATGCGGTCAATGAGTTCCCATTGGGTGCCATTTTTACTGCCATGATGTGCAGAACGTAAGATCTGACAGCTTCTTTCCATCAAGCCTTCTTCCCTGAAGGATGCCCAGTTTTCCATCTGGGCATCAGCGGCAATTATCATTCTCGCATTTCTCCAGTTTATTACACCCATGATGGTCAAATGGTTGGTGTTAAAATTCCTTGCATTTTCCAAGGAACGGATCAAGGCATTAGTTGGTCCTAAAAGTTCTATGAAAACTGCATCCTCGTCAACAACGGGATCCTGAGTACCGGGAGGAACGACCAATAAGTTGTCTGGATACTCTCTGCTATATCCTGATAAGAAACTAATGATTGTTCCACCTTGTTCAAGATTACTTACCAATCCTTGATATGTTGTTGGGCCTAGTCCAAAAACATGCCAGGAAGGAGCAAAAGTTGCACGTCTAATTGTAAATTCGTTTGCCAGGCGATTGGCACCCCTAAAATGATCTGTATGCGGATGGGTAACTACAAGATGTTCAATTGTTCCGTCCAAATCAAGACCACCATTAATTGAAGAGTTGGTCAGAAATTGGACAAGTTTGTTCGGTCTAATGGCATCAATTATTGTTACACTTCCACCTGGAGTAACAATAATTGTTGTATCCCCTTGCCCTACATTTATCACAAAAATGTGCAAGTGCCCATCAGGATTGTTTACCATTTCCTATCTTTTTGCTCTTATAAAGTCTGTTATAGAATTGCTCAGTTGTTTCCTTTCCCTCCTCTATTTCTATCTCGAAAAAAAACTGTTTATTCATTTCCTTTCCCTTGTCAACCCCCTCGAATTCAATTCCTCGTAAGTATTTCTCTAATTTGGCTCTGTTTGCAAATTTCTCGCTTTTACTGGCTTTTTTCGACTTTGGGGTATGCCCATTAAGAAGTAAGGAAATTTCATCAATAGTCAAACGGGTGTATGACAAAATGCAGGAATCAAGCTGCGAGCTTTATCAGCTTATCGATTATATGCCAGGCGCCACTCTTGTTGTAGCATCTAAGATTAGCTATGGCTTGAGCTCCCTTGATGGACCACTTTTGTCCTGAGAGTTTCAATCGTTGCTGTATTACATTTCTGTGTGCCGCTTCAATCGGCCCGGAACCAATAAGGAGTCCTTTGTCTTTATAGGTTTTATAGCTCATTCGATCTTCATGTTCGGTATAATAATGAATAGCGCTGTGTTTGGCTTGGGCTACTTATTTGTTTTTTGATTTGATATTTTTCAGATTCTTGATCACCTTTTGTACTTCATTGTTTAGTAGCAAAGCTTTTTGTTCTTTAAGCCATTCTTGTTTTTTTTGCTCTTGTGAGAATTGTAAACGTGCCACTTCGCCTATCTTCTCTACTGCATGATAATAATCCAATATTTGTATGGCTCCTGGGTAGTTATCTTCT
>JAJCYJ010000891.1 GCA_029262975.1 Saprospiraceae bacterium | reverse complement strand
ATTTTAAATTAAAATATTTCATAATCGTAAGGTTTTATTTTTGCGTTGTAATTCTAAGCTATGTGTCAATATTATTCTTTGCTTTTGTAGTAGCGTTTTAATTTTAGGATACATAGTATGGTTCAAGTGCATATGGCGTCTCTTTGAGACACAAAGAGATATGGCATTATCGCATCTTTTTAGCTTCCGATTTGTTTATTTCATAACATAAGTGTTTCTCATATTCAGAATAGTTATTCATTTCAGGATGATTGAATTTACCCATGTAAGTCATGCCAATTTTTTTCATGACATTTTCAGATTTTTTATTGTTTATTGTGCAGACTGAAATTATCTTGTTTATAGCTAATTCATTAAACGCATATTCAAGACATCTATTTGCGCCTTCTGTTGCATATCCTTTTCCCCAAGCATTTCTTTTTAATCTCCATCCAATATCAATTGCGGGAGTGAATTTTGATTTATACTCTTGAAGTGCAAGCCCTATCATTCCTATTAGTTCTTTGGTTTCTACTATTTCTGTTGCATAATATGTAAATCCATTTTCGATAAAATGATTTTTGAGTCTATCAATAAATATTTCGACTTCCTTTTTAGATAGTGTTTTAGGAAAGTGTTCCATTACTTCATCGTCTGAATTAAGCTTTGCAAATTCTTCCAAATCCTCGTTTCTCCAATTTCGAAAGCCAAGTCTTTCTGATTTAAATATGTAATCGTATTTGTCCATCTATTTTTATGAAATCTAATATGTGAGTATTCATCATAACTACTACTATTTCATCTAGGTCCATATGCTAATAATCTTACCTATAAACACGGTCACTCTCAATGATTCCGGTACTCTATCCGATTTTAACTGTTTGTAATACGAAAATGGAGTTACCAAGATTCAGATATTTGATTGAATAGGTACTTATTATTTTAGCAGGTAAGTAATTGTATGCAGTTCTTTAATAGAATCGAAAATAGTAATAATGGTTACATATTCTATCAAACAATAAAATTTACTTTATATAATATTACGATATTGCATTTAATTGCTATTGTTTTTTAAAGAGGGACATATATTCCGTATTCACTTTTTTGCCCTGACGACAAATCGCTTTTTTTATGACATGTCCATATTTTTTTCCTCCAACGGGTTCCTCCTTAGGCGGAACCCTCAAAAGGCAGAATAGTTCCATCCAACGGGTTTTAACCCATTGAGCCAATCTGGAACCGAATGGAACAAGGGATTAAACCTGTCCACTTTTGGAGGAATCACATGGAGGAATAAGAACGGAGTATTTCTCAATTGGGTTTTCTACCAGAAAAGCAAATGCTCAATTAACTTGAACAGGTTCTGAGGTCATCTCTTTATAATTTTCGATACATCTTAATGTATGTGAACTTCTCAAGATTTATCTATTTTACCTTTCACAGTACAAGTATGGACAAAATGAAAAAAGTAATAATAGTCGGCAGTGGAAATGCTGCCCTCTGTGCAGGAATCGCTGCCCTAGAAAAAGGCAGTGAAGTAGTGATGATCGAAAAAGCAGATATAAAGGAAGCGGGTGGCAATAGTCGCTATACCGCCGGAGCAATGCGTTTTGTATACAACTCACAAGAGGAGCTCATTCCGCTGCTACAAAATCCCAGTGATGACCGATTGGGTACGACTGAATTTGGAAACTATACCCGGGAAAAATTTGCAGCGGATTTAGAAAGCTTTAATGAAGGGCGCCCCTTGAGTTTGCAACAAAAGATCCTGATCGATCAAAGCTATAATACCCTTTCTTGGTTGAGCAATCATCATGTGAAATTTGAACCCATCTACAACAGACAATCATTTCAAAAAAATGGGCAGTTTATATTTTGGGGTGGTTTGACACTGGCTGCACATGGTGAAGGACCTGGGTTAGTTGATGCAGAATTGAAGGAATTCACCCGACTTGGTGGAGAGATTCAGTATGAAACAGAAGGACTACAATTAATTACAGAAATTAGAAAAGTCATCGGTATCAAATGTCGCAACCCTAAAGGAGATATGAACCTATATGCCGATTCCGTCATATTGGCATGTGGAGGATTTGAAGCGAATGCAGACATGCGCAGAAAATATCTTGGAGAAAAATGGGCGACTGCTAAAGTCCGTGGCACACGTCACAACCTCGGCAAAGGATTAGAAATGGCCCTCGCTATTGGGGCAGGATTCAATGGTCTTGCCACAGGTTGCCATGCCGTACCAATGGATGCACATATGCCTGATTACGGCAACCTCGGTCTTCCATATATTGAAAGAAAACTCTATAGAAAAATCAGTTATTTTTTAGGCATTATGCTGAATGCCGAAGGAGAACGATTTGTTGATGAAGGGGAAAATTTTAGAAATTATACGTACGCTCAATTAGGCGCTGCCCTACTCGATCAACCCGGACAAACGGCATGGCAAATATTTGATAGTAAAGTTGAAAATTTACTGTACAGCGAATATAGATTTCACGACGCAAGTTTTGTGGAAGCAGATACCCTGGAAAATCTAATTAGAAAAATGGAAGGGATTGATGCTCAAAGAGCTTTATCAACGATCCTTGAATACAATGAAGCTGTGAATGTTGCCACTCCTTTTGATCCTACAATACTAGATGGAAAAAGTACAAATGGTTTAACAATAAATAAATCAAATTGGGCGAATCAGCTCGATGCTCCACCCTACAGAGCATTTCCAGTGACGTGTGGAATTACATTTACATATGGAGGGCTGCATATTGATAAAGATGCAGCCGTGTTGGACACCGATCATGAAAGAATAGAAGGTCTGTATGCCTGTGGAGAATTGGTAGGTGGCGTATTTTATAATGGCTATCCTGGCGGCTCTGGATTGACATCGGGGGCGGTATTTGGAAGGATTGCGGGATATTCGGCAGCAGGTGGGAGTTAGGGATACGAATGGATAGGATGGCCGGTTGTCATCATTTTTGAAAGAATCAAAAATGCCTAGGTGGCACCTGTCAGAAACCTCGAACAGCAGAATAGTTCCTTCCAAAGGGTTCTTACAGAGGCAGACAGGTTTAACCCATAGTTCTGACTTTGTACCGAATGGGACAAGGGATTAAACCTGCCCGCCTTTGGTGGGACCACCTTGGAGGAGTATATTATGCTTACGTGCAGATATTGAATGAAATGGAATAGGGGTTGAAATCCGATGGATTAATTATTCTCTATAAAACAAAAAATCCTTGCGGAAATTCCAGATTCAAAAAATATCCAAACAGTAAAAGTGCAGCGATACCTCCTAATGTCAACAGTGTTGTTTTAGTCCAACCGGTTTTTGCTTTTATAGTAAAATATGAAATTAAGAACATCATTATCGCCGGTATAAATCCTATCAGGGAACTCAATAAATACAATCCTCCTATCCAAAGAATAGGCTCATACCACTGGGATTTGAAAGTGCCTTCTTCTGCAACTTGTTCTGCATCAAATATGGCAGGATTCTCTTTTTTGTTTTTTATAAAAATCCATACCAACCATAATGCAAATGGTAGAATAATAAGCGCTATCGTAAATGGAAAAATACTGCCCAAAAAGGATTGCTGCAAACTGTCAAATAAGGCTATCAGAATAAATACTAAAATAAAAAGAGCAAATAATATTTGTGGCAACAGACTGAGATTCATGCGTCTTGGTTGCTCCATCAATTCTGCATTCTCATCCACCGTGCCCCTGCGACTATAATAAACCGAAATGATGGACAGCGCTAAAATGATCAACACTCCGGGCCGCAAAAACATTTCCCATCCATAAAATTGTATGGACATATTCAGATAGCTTTCTGCTTGTGTTGCCAGTACAAAACCAATCAGGAAAGCTGGCCGTGACCAACCAAATCTTTTCATAAAAATACCGATGACACCAAAGATTAACAGCATCCATAAATCAGTCATATCCTTTGTCGCCTGAAAGGCTGCAAAACTGATGACCATGATCATATATGGGGCAAGCAAACTGAATTTAATCCTCGTAAGCTTTGATATCGGTCCCGCCATAAACAATGACAGGCCTGCCCCTAACACATTGGCTATCGCTAATGACCAGATGATGGTATAGGTCAGTTCAATATCAGTGGTGACCATTGAAGGGCCCGCTTCAATACCAATAAGAACCATGCCTCCGAGAAAAACCGCCATGGATCCTGAACCGGGAATACCAAATAGTAAGGTGGGCATTAAGGCTCCTCCTTCTTTCGCATTATTTGCGGACTCCGGAGCAATTACACCCCGGATGTCTCCTTTGCCAAATTGTGATTTATCCTTGGAGGTCTGGACCACATGGCCATAAGCGATCCAATCCACTACACTGCCACCCATGCCGGGTATGGCGCCTACTATCGTTCCGATCCCAGCACATCGCAAGGCGAGCCATTTATGTTTGACAAGATCTTTTACACCGATCAGCCATCCGCCTTTTCCTAATGCTGCACCCTCTGCTATAGCTGTTTCTTTTCTGAATAATTCTGATATTTCAGGAAAAGCAAATATGGATAGTGCAACAACCACTAAAGGAACTCCATCATATAAATATTGAATGCCAAAAATCATTCTAAATTCTCC
>JAJCYJ010000890.1 GCA_029262975.1 Saprospiraceae bacterium | reverse complement strand
GTATTCATACATAGTGATTTTTTTCAATTCCGCCATTAAATCCCGACTATAGACATAATCATGTGTGATGTCTAAGACAACGGCAACCCCTTCATTTTCAAGGTGATTATAAATATTGGCACATGCATCTACGAGCATTTTATAATCTATAGCGAAATGTAATGCATAAATACAGGTGACTATATCGAAGCTTCTGTTCAGGTCAAAAGGCATATAAATATCCTGTATTTGGAAGCGGGTTATATCAGTCGAAAATCTCAGCTTCGCCTCGTTTATTTGTTCCTCACTAATATCGAGGCCCATTGATGTTCGAACTTTTCTCTTGATAAATTCTCCAGATAAATTGCCATTGCCACTACCCAGATCAAGATGACTTTTTTCTTCTATTTGTTCTTTCCTTAGATAATGAAAGATTGAATCGAAAAACATAGAATAATATTCAGTGTCCGATACATCATTATACATCTGCGACAATGATTCATCAAATTTTCCTTCATGTGTGCCCGCCTGATTCATTGTATTTGATTATTACGAAGCATATTTTTCGGCTCTGATTTATATTAATTCGGATGGTTAATAAAACAAATGGAGAAACTATGATCTATTTTAACGATATAGATAATTTCAAAATAATGAATGAACATAATGTTACAATTTAGTAATAAACAAAGCTTTTCTCGATTTTTGAGTGCTGTCAGATATTCTTCTACCCGTATAACCTTTGAGTGAGACTCTAATAATTTGGCAGCATCTAACCTTTTGAAAGCGTTTTTCCATAGCAATGGAAACTCCTATCGAATGGATTGTAATTACAGGATATGCGATGATACAGAATGTCGCATTTTTCTTTATTTTCCTTAGTCATAAAGGTATTGCTCGTCCCATAAATTGGATTCTATCCTTTACATCTCTTTGCTGCGGACTTATCCTGCTTGAAGACTTTATCAGCATTACTTATGGATATGAATCATTTCCACATTTGATCTTTTCAACCAGTCCTTTGTGGTATTTATTGGGACCCTTAATCTATTGTTATCTGAGAACTCAGTTGAAAGGAAAAGGACTTTCCACTTATGACTTGATTCATTTGATTCCATTTATAATTGTTCTTACGAGTACATGGAATTTCTACACCTTTTCAGGCGGAATGAAACTCAACTACGTTACCAATTTTGGAGATGGGGCATACATTGCTCCAGAACATAATATGAATTTTATCCTTTTTTCGATCCAGGTCATGTTATATACTTTATTGAGTTTTAGACTTTTTATTTCATCAGAACAAGCAAAAGAAAATCGAAGCTGGCAAAGGGTACTTTTAATGGGATTAGTCGTTATTACGGGTCTAAGTATGTTTGCCATATTTGCCGTTAATGCAGGCAACCCTTATTGGGTAGAGATAAATGGTCGCTTATTCCTACTTTGGTTGGCAGGGTTTATATTTTGTGTTTTCTTCAGGAGTATTAGAAATCCAGAACAGTTATATTTCAAAAGAAAAGGCACAAAGCCGAACGGTGCATTTGAATCTCTCTCCAACACGATGGATCATATTTCATCATTCATGGATAGTCAAAAACCTTATCGAGATCCGGATTACGATATTCATCAACTCGCGTGTATTTTAGGGTGTTCAAAAAATCATCTCCAACAAGCGATTCGACAGGATACAGATCTCAATTTTAGAGAATACCTGAATACATTTAGAATTCAGGAAGCAAAAGAAAAACTCGTGCTTCCGGAAAATCGACAATTTACTATTGAGTCAATAGCTGAAGAAGTAGGCTTCAAAAGTATTGCTACTTTTTATCGTGTGTTTAAAAAACAGGAAGGCGTTACGCCCACAAAATTTATAAACAAATAATCGATACTTTTTCTCTCAATTTCATCAAATGCGAGAACCCGATTCCGACTGTTGTGCAATAAACAATGCCCATATAGACATCTTTATTGAAAAATCAATAAATGATAAATTTAAAAGTATCCGTTCTTTTATTCATAGTGTTTCTGCTTTGCTCATGCAGTAGTGAAGATGACACACCCCCTCCTTCTACCACACCAAATGTTCCTCCGGGAGTTGAAGATATTAGAAGCCAGTATAAGGTAAGAACCTTGACCGAGCCTTTTAACGGTAGTGGCGATGCTACAATTGACGCAAGTGGCTTTATCTATGTGGCGGATTTCGGCAATCAGGTAAACAACGCTGATGGCACACAAATCACAAAAGTCGATCCTGTCAGCGGTGCTCTCTCCGTTTTTGCAACTGGTCTGAACGGACCTTCCGGCAATGCATTCGACAGCCAGGGTAATCTTTTTCAGTCCAATATTAGAGGCAATTCTATCAGCAAGATCGACAAGGATGGCTTTTGGAATCTTTTTGTCAACACAAATCTGGCAGGACCCATAGGTATAGTCATAGATGACGATGATAACTTGTATGTGTGCAATTGCTCCGGTAGAACAATTTCAAAGATAACTCCGGATGGGACTCATACTGTATTGGTACAGAGCAACTTGCTCAATTGCCCTAATGGGATAGCCCGGGACGACAATGGTAATTTATATCCTGTTAATTTTAATAATGGTGATATTCTTAAGGTTACTCCATCAGGCGATATTTCCATATTGGCATCTCTCCCTGGCAATTCTGCAGCTCATATAGATTATATAAATGGTGAATTATATGTTGTGGCACGTAATGCTAATCAATTATATAAATCAGACCTGAATGGCAACTTATCTCTTTTGGCAGGTTCTGGAACCGGCGGCAACACCGATGGAGATGGAAGTTCGGCTGAGTTTAATATTCCCAATGGTCTTGCTGTCAGCAAAGATGGAAGTAAAATATATATGATAGACAGAGTACGAGGTGTTGGAACACCGTTGAATCCTGTTACAGTCCGCGTTATTGAAAAAAAATAGAACCTCAACGGGTGATGTCAATAAAACATGTCGTGTGTTTGGGCTTATTTTGATCTTTTAGTTCAAATACCCGGCATGTTAAGCGATCAATTACCTAATATTATAATTGCTTTGGCAAATATTGAGACCGGTATAGTTCGTTTTTTCTTCTCATTTCTTGTAAGATCTTATTATACTCTTCATCTTGATTATAATTATACAATTGGTCGGGGTCGGTTTGTAAGTCGTGAAGAAATTCATAATCAGGATTTTCATCAAAATATCGCGCATAGACATAACGCTGAGTTCTTATGCCTTCCCACTTGGGTATTTGGTCGTGATCCATTAAGTGTTCGCAGAAGAACTCACTCCTCCAATTTGTTACATTTTCTTGATTATAAAAAGGCCTTAAACTTTTCCCCTGGTATTGTGTAGAAACAGGAACACCTGCATAATCCAGAATAGTAGGTGCAATATCAAGGTTTAGCACAATGGCATCATTTGTCATGTTCAATTGATCCTTTTCATTTCTGGGGTCGTATATTATTAAAGGTACACGCAAGGATTCTTCGTAATGACTCCATTTTCCTGCGAATCCCCGATCACCCATATAATAGCCATTGTCGGCCATGTAAATTATAATTGTATTCTTATCAAGACCTTGCTCTTTTAGTTTATCTATAATTTGTCCCGTCATATAATCAATACCACTTATTAATCCATAGTATGCGCGCAAGTTTTCATCGTACTTTTCATGTGTGTCCCATCTCCAGTAATAGCGTACGCGGTTAAGCGATTTTTTTAGAAAATCAGGTTGTGCATTAAAAATTGAAGTGTCTGATAAACGAGGGTTATCGATTTCAATATTCCTGTATTTCCCTTTCATGGCTTCGATTACCGCAAAATGATTTTCTTCTCCAGGTAAATGGTCTCCATCTTCGGCATGAGCAGAACTAAAGCTTACTGAAAGACAAAAAGGCCGACTCGTATTGCGGTCTTCAATAAATTGTATAGCTTCTTTTGTGTTTAGTTGATCGATGTGTCCTTCTGGAGTGAGATAGGGGCGATCTCTAAAAGTATATATGTCAAATAAGTCGCCGGGATTATAATTCATTTTTATCCCAAATTTTCCAAAAAATCCAGTTTGATATCCGGCCTTTTTTAATGCTGCAGCATAAGTATTAGACATTACAGCGCTGCTCAAATTATCTTTTCCAAAAGTATAGCCGTGTGATCGTTCGACAAGTCCGGTTAATATTGTTGCCCGGCTGGCGGCACAAATTGGTGTCGTCACAAAGGCATTTGTAAACCGTAATCCATGCTCTGCCAACTTATCAATGACAGGGGTTTTTATTAGAGGATGCCCGGCACATCCTAAAGCATCATTGCGCTGATCATCTGCGAGAATAAAAACGATGTTAGGTGGTTGCTGTTGTCGACATGATGAAGCCAGCGTCCAACAAACTGAAAGGAGAAAAAAAATCCTGGCTAGTTGAAAATACAATTTTGTTCTCATTTCAAATACACGTTATTAGTTATAATAATTCGAACTCGAACAACTCAGTTCTATTTCGATTTTTAAAATTATCTGTTTAAATTATAAGTCCGCCTGTCGATGTGTTCACATTGTAAAAGGCTGGTAATTATTCTTTGTCAATATAATAATTCTCAGACTTGAATTTTTTTATCAGGATCGGAGGACAGCTAAAATGATTAATTGGTAATCATTATTTTTTACTTTCCACCCAACTCATATTGGTCTATCTTAGTAGACTTCTTATCCTAAACAATAACTGTGATGAATAACAACAGACGCAATTTTATCGGAAAATCAGCAATTGGACTTTTTGGCACATTACCTCTTTTATCAGCTCATCGAATTAGTCCTGATTTGAATATGATATCCAATCATATAATTGATCCGAAACCTGGCGAAATCAGCGCGCTTTACCCTACTACGGATCCAAATGTAGTGAGAGATGTCGTTGGGGCGGCACATACTCAATTCGAAGAACTAAAAAAATTAGTTGATGCACGACCGGAGTTGGCAAAAGCAACTTGGGATTGGGGGTTTGGAGATGTCGAAAGCGCACTAGGTGCAGCCTCTCATATGGGCAGGAAGGACATTGCTGAATACTTGATAAAAATGGGTGCCCGTCCGAACATTTTCACATACGCTATGCTAGGAAAGTTAAACGCGGTCAAATCGATGATAGAGGATATACCCGGTGTACAGCGAATTCATGGACCCCATGGATTCACCTTGCTCTTTCATGCTCAGATGAGGTTAAATCGCAAAAATGTAGCGGGTGCTGAAAAAGAAGAACAGGAAGCTTTGGTAGCCTACCTGACCTCATTGGGTGATGCCGATATCAAGGACCCATCCCTGGACATAACCCCTGAAGAGCAAAAGACATATTTTGGCAAATATGTCTTTGGAGATACCGAAGATGCTTATTTTGACATATCGGTTAACAGCAGAGGTTACTTGTATATGAGTCGTGGAGAATACATTGGAAGGTCACTATTACGCAGAGATACACATAGTTTTGCTCCAGGTGGAGCGCCTTCAGTACGTGTGAATTTTGAAGTTGTAGATGGCATAGCTCAGTCGATAACTGTACATGATCCAGTACCTATCGTCAAAGCTGTACGAGTTTAGTTAGAAACCTCATGACCCAGTTATAAGTGATCACAATAAAAAGATTGGACGCCAGGCATTTATCCAATTCAAAAGCCCTATTCGATTTATTTCAGCATGAAGACAATATAAAAGAAGCGACACCCAATAATGACCAAAACCTTTTGACACAAATGGAAAACGATGAGTTTTTTGTGCTTGCCGCTTATGATAATGAGAAACTTGTTGGTGGACTAACTGCATTTCTATTGAAAATGTATAAGCACAACAGAAACAAAATGTTATTGTATGAAATGGGAGTTAAAGCTTCGTTCAGACGACAAGGAATTGGAACAAAACTCTTTGATGAATTGATCACGCTATCAAAAGAAAGTAATGTGCATAAAATTATAATTCTGACAGAAGAGATCAATAAGAATGCTATATCCTTTTATCAAAAAAATGGTGCTCGTCTTGAAATAGATGGTCGTATACTTATACGTCCTTGTTTATAAGTCTCCGAAGAATATATTGGGCCGCTATCCACAAGAAAAAAGGCAATCCGGCACTAATGGCAAGAGCGGTAGTGGGGTGTTCAACTCCCGCATATCCGATATAGGCAAAAGTAAATCCAAAAGGAAGAGATCCACATGCCAGGGCAATACAGAATGTTTTTAGTTTCATTTGATTTAGTCCTGCCATGCAAGATATTATCTCAGGGATGATCGGCAACCATCGCGAAATAGCGACTATCCAGCCTCCATTTCTATTGAAAATTATTTCTCCTTTTAACAAATCTTGTTCACCTAAAATCTTTAATGCTCCACTTCTTCCGAGACTTCTGCAGATCCCATATGCTAATAATCCCGAAAGAAAGTTACCCGTGGTTGCTAAAACCCCTCCCATAAACGGGCCATAAATAAATCCCAGACCTGACATGATGATCGTGGCAGGAAGAGGTAAAAACAAATCGGCGATTAAAAATAGAATGCCGATTGCCCAAGCCCATTGTCCAAAGTCATTTAAGATAGCGTTGATACCTCCCTCACCGAACAACTCGGTAAACCACTCCCCCCATATTAAAAAGGATATTACAATGAGCAATCCAAGAAAAATAACGACATACCAATTCCTCATCTTACCTTTCTAATATTTAATTATTAGATTAAACTTTAAATCATACCACTTACGTCATGCCTAAACCTCAACCTATTCCTATAAAACATGAAGATATTGTCTCTGTGGCCAAAGAAGTCATCAAAAAGGCCAAATTCCCAATGTTAGCCACATCTGAAGGAAG
>JAJCYJ010000889.1 GCA_029262975.1 Saprospiraceae bacterium | reverse complement strand
CACATTTCTCTGGACAATCCATTAAGCATAACGGCAGTTCAGGCTGCCTATACTTATGGACATGATTGGTTAAATGAATTGACCATATATCTGGATGGTAATTTTGAATTTTTACAAAAATATTTAACAACACATCTTCCGAAGGCCAAATTTAGAATTTCTGAATCAACTTATCTCGCATGGATCGATGTGAGTGCTTATTTTCCAAAAGAAGAAAACCTAACTTTATTTTTTGCGAAAAATGCCGGTGTGCTTCTTGAAGGTGGCAATATGTTTGTCTCGAATGCTGATGGTTTCATTCGATTAAATCTCGCCTGCCCAAAATCCAAGCTTAAAGATGGCATTAGAAGAATTACCGATGCAACTTTGTCTGCCACCTTTTAGTTGAAACTGTCAACCTGGTTGATTAGAAAGATTCCGTAGGAATGGTCTTGATTTAAATGTGGGTGATATGCGTCCTGAAGAAAAATGCAAACAAAATTATAAATAGAAAAAATGAATGCAATCCATAATAGGCACTACATATTTATACTTTGTTTTACATTTATGATTTTAGTAATCAGCTCTTGCTTCAGTCAAAGTCAATCCAATCAGCAAATTCAGGAAGTACAGTTGAATGATGAGGGAAAATCCCATGAAAGTATTACCGACACTGCATTACGATTAAAATACACAACCGGAATTCGTGCTATATTGGAGGACGGCAATGGCAATATTTGGTTTGGAAGTCATCAGGAAGGTGTCTGTCTTTTCGACGGAAAAAAATTAATCTATTTTACAGAAGAAGACGGATTATGTAACAACCAGGTCAGGTCCATATTTGAAGATGCAAATGGAATGGTGTGGTTTGAAGGAGGAAGCGGGATAAGTAGTTATGATGGCAATAAAATAGTCACGCACACTGATAAAGACTACAGTTCAAAAAAGAGTTGGCAAGCTCATAAAAACGACATTTGGTTTAAGGGAGATGAAAGCGTTGGTTATAATAAACTTGAAGGGCATCCCGGTATATATCGATATGACGGAAATAAACTTAGCTATCTCGAGTTTCCTATCATTCTAAAAGAAGGTGAGGAGTCTACCTATTCAGTTTCCACACCTTTCAATAATGGAAAAAACGGAAAGGTCTGGTTTGGCACCTATGGTGCTGTTATTGGGTATGAGCCTTCGGTTATGCTCAGGGGAGGTGGTACTGGCTTTACTATAATTGATGATAAGAGTCTTGGATTTAATGAAGAGACTGGATACCTGCATATCCGCAGCATCTTGGAGGATAGTAAAGGAAACCTTTGGATTGGTAATAACGGAATTGGAGTATTGTTATACGATGGGGGCACCACGATCAATTTTTCGGAATCACAGGGTTTACTATCAGAGAGTAGTTTGCGTCGAGGTGGGTACAGATCACCTTCTAATAGTTTGGAACATGTATTTTCAATTGGAGAAGACGCTAATGGAAATATTTGGTTTGGTGACCGGGATACAGGTGCCTGGAGATACGACCCTTCGGCGGAACATAATAAGATGACTAATTTCACCATAAAGGATGGACTTACATCGAATTTCGTATTGCACATCTATAACACCAAGAATGGGGATCTATGGTTTGGAATGGAAGATGGTAAAGTGTTGAAGTTTACAGGTGAATCGTTTGTCAGGGTATTTTGAAAAAACGAAGGCACAACCTTATCTATAGTGCAAGTTTACCTTGCGGGATAGATATGACACTATACACAAACTTTTGGGCACGTCGCTTTGAGTTTTTCATAGAGATAGTTTTGATTCAAGGTGTGTGATGAATTCAATAGTGGTGATTTTCATATTTAGATGAATTATAAAGATTCGCATTAAATAAAGAAAGGGCGGCAGGCGAATTTGGTGGGTCGAGGGATGCCTGGCTCGGAGGGTGTTGGCTTAAATTCGCGAGTTTTTTGGTTACTTTTCAACGAAAGGAAAAGTAACAATAATAGCAGAGATCAAGTTAAATAATTTTTGGATTTTTCCGTCTACAGAACATAACCTAATGTACGGATCTATACTATTCGATAGTTCATAGAAATTTATTCGTTACAGTAAAGATTATGTACAATTAGGACGAATTGAATATCGAGCCGTATGGATCATGCGCAGGTTCATTCTGCACGCCGCTTTGCGCTTTTCAAAGGAATGTGGATGGAATAAATGTGGGTGTTCTGCAGGCCGCTTTGCGTTTTTCACAGGCATGTGGATGGAATAAATGTAGGTTATTGTGCACGCCGCTTCGCGGTTCGCTCTCTTGAAGACACTCATCCAGAATGCATCGTACATACTTGCGGCGAGGACAATTAATTTTTGGAAATTAACTGGCACACTGCATTACGAATTAATATTTCAAGCCGCTTCGCGGTTCACTCTCTTGAAGACACTCTGGTGTCTTCATCACTCCTACGGAGTGAATCGTTCGCTCACATATAACTATACTCCTTATAATCATAATGATCAGGATGGTCGGTGTTATAATGAAGACCCCGACTTTCCTTTCTCATAGCAGCTCCTTTGGTCACCAGGTATGCAATCGTAATCAAATTGCGCAGTTCGCACAACTGGGGTGACATTTTAGTCTGTGTATAAAGCCTTTCAGTCTCCTG
This sequence comes from Saprospiraceae bacterium, assembly GCA_029262975.1. GTDB lineage: Bacteria > Bacteroidota > Bacteroidia > Chitinophagales > Saprospiraceae > JAJRXG01. The sequence continues at coordinate 1,586 of JAJCYJ010000889.1, read as the reverse complement.
GTAAAGCAGAAATAAACGATCCAAAGCTCTCTTGAGCCTTACATCCGTTCTTACGATACCTACATAATAACTCATTATTTCTTTGAGTTCTTTCCAGCTTTGAGTGATTAAGACCATTTCTTTTGGTTCGGTTGTTCCTTCAGCATCCCAATCAGGAATATGCTCCTGGAATATTGATCCATCAATTGATGTTGCAATGTCATGTGCCACCCGATCTCCAAAAACAAGTCCTTCGAGCAATGAATTCGAAGCAAGACGATTGGCGCCATGAAGTCCGGAACAAGTGCATTCACCAGCTGCATAAAGATGATTAATAGAGCTTTTTCCAATAGGATCTGTGATTATCCCACCACATTGATAATGACAAGCTGGTACTACCGGTATCATATCCTTAAAGGCATCAATTCCGATACTTTTGCATTTCTCATAATATTCGGAAAATGATCGAGAAAGCCCTTTTGATCGAGATGCGTACAATCTAGACTCATATGATCAGCTCCAGACATCTTTAATTCATTGTCAATTGCCCTGGCTACAATATCCCGGGGAGCCAGCGATAATCGCTCATCATACTTTTCCATGAACTCTTTGCCTTCAGGAGTCTTTAGGACAGCTCCAAATCCCCTGACAGCTTCAGATATCAAAAAGTCTGGATTCTCGCCTGTATTTTGATACAAAGCGGTTGGATGAAATTGGACAAATTCCATATTTGCAATTCGTCCTTTGGCTCGGTAAACCATAGCTATGCCATCTCCGGAAGCAATTACCGGGTTTGTTGTGTTTTTATAGATCTGTCCTGTGCCACCCGTACACATCACGGTGTTTCGGGCAAGAATCGTATCAATTTCTTTTGTCTTTTTATTCAGCACATAAGCACCGAAGCATTGGATATCCGGTGTGAGCCTGGTAACATTTCTGCCAAGATGATGTTGGGTGATAATGTCAAGTGCAAAGTAATGCTCTAGTATTGTGATGTTCGGAAAGCTTTTTACTTTTTCATTTAGTGTCCTCTGAATTTCCCATCCTGTGATATCCTTATAATGTAGAATTCGATTTTCACTGTGTCCTCCTTCTCTTCCGAGATTATAGTCTCCGTCTTCTTCTTTATCAAATCGTGCTCCCCATTCTATTAATTCCACAACTCTTTCATGACCTTCTTTCACCACAATTTCGACAATGTCTCTATCACAAAGACCATCTCCTGCATCAAGCGTGTCTTCTATGTGCTTTTCATATCCGTCTGTGCTAAAGTCCCAGACCGAAGCGATGCCTCCTTGTGCCCAACTTGTGTTACTTTCCTTTTTATGTGTTTTGGTTAATACAGTAATGTCGAGATCTGACCGGGACATAGCTAACTTTATGGCTGCAGAGAGTCCTGCCACTCCCGCACCGATAATGAGTACATCGGTCCGTATATTGGGGCTTATATTTTTCTTCATAAAGGATATAATTATTTAGGACAGTGATATTCTTTTTTAGAGATCGCCATCACTTTAACACCCAAATGTAAAACAGTTACCTATGAGGATAGCATTGATTGATCCATTTTTCGATGATAGTCACAGAATGTGGGCAGAAGGATGGCA
>JAJCYJ010000888.1 GCA_029262975.1 Saprospiraceae bacterium | reverse complement strand
GTATTGTTCATTTGTATGAATCCATGCATACTTTATTAGTTCTGTTATATATTTGTTTTATCTGGATAATGCAACTGAGGTCTATTGAACAAGTCGAAAGCTGGTAAATCATAGACATTGTAAAAAAGGAAGACTTCATTTGCACATCATTTCGAAGCGGCATGAAGGTGTGATTCAATGAATGACTTCACTTTGCTCGTATCTGTCCGACTAACTACACCCCCTTAAAATTTTGGGACATCAATTGATCTAATTCAGACATTTTGGTTTCTTTTATTTTCTCGAGAGTAGAAGTCAACCAGTCTCCTGGATTAATATCATAGATCTTGCAGGTTGCAAAGAAAGAATACCTGCCAGCAGCAGGCGGGCATCATAGCAATACGTTGAGATTCAGCATGTGATCCTGCGAACAAATAGTTCTTTCTCCTCAGCACCAGTGGGCGGATTTTATTCCTACCGGCCGGACAGGCGGGTTCTATCAAATTATTATCCAATTATAATTGCCCATTTTCAAGCAATTTATGAGTTTGGGTCATTGGCTCAAGGTGCAACTCATGGCTTTACCTATTTTACTTTTGGGCAATACTTTTACTCCTTCTTCTTCTATCCATGATTTAAATTTTTCAATTTGCGGTTTTACATTTTTCTCTCGATAATCTCTGCGATCAGCAGGAGAATATTCTTTACATACAGTCTCATATTTATAAATCTCACTAAAGATTTGCAATGCATGATCAGCTCGCTTTTTATAATTATCTATGGATTCAAAATATTTGCGCCTGGCATGTACCCAGCATCCTACAAGCTTAATACCAGTAAGTTGCTTTTTGCTTATTCCGATCCATTTGACTCCCCTATTCCTGTTTCATCTTACCCAGACCCGTCGGGTTCTGATTTTTTGTGCGTTTTCTAAGTTTGGAGTAAGCCCACAGTTGGTTCCCTCCTTTAAAAATCTAAGTGTCTTTTATCATATTACATATGTATCAGCTGGTCATGTTCGAAAATGAACAACCTAGTGGCTCACTGTGTTTTCGCGTATCTTCGGAGAAGCAAACGGCAAAAGTCTTATGTTGCACAGATTTAGCGACGAGACACGACGAAGCGAACACATTTTAGAAAATTATTGCAGTTGCTCCTCAGAAAAGCCAAACATACCAACCCGCCTTCCCTGCTGGGTACACCAAGTAGGAGAGGCCATTTTTCTTGGCAAGTGTTACATCTTGAAACGTCGGAGTAAAAAAAATGAAAGGAATGAATTCGAACAACTTTTGAATTTATATTTAATTGTCATTAGACTCTGATTCTCAGCAACAATATAACTTATGCAATGGACTCGAACCGCGCATAAAATGATTAAACCGAGCTTAATGAACAATTCTGCAAATCCAAATGTCTTATTAATTCAAGACGAATATGAAATTACAAATTAACGACACCTTTAATAAAGAACTGCCCGCCGACAACAATCGAAAGAATACCCGACGAACGGTAATTGAGGCTTGTTTCTCTTACGTCACCCCACGTATACCTTCCAAACCTGTACTGGTGCATGCTTCCGAAGAAATGATAGAAGCAATCGGTCTCCAAAGTACAAACAAAAGTTCCAGCGAATTCTTGCAGATTTTCTCAGGTGCTAAAGTTCTGAAAGGCACTGAACCATATGCTATGTGTTATGGCGGACACCAGTTTGGCCATTGGGCGGGACAGCTGGGTGATGGCAGAGCGATCAATTTAGTAGAAGTCATTCACAATGACCAGCGTTGGGCATTGCAATTAAAAGGGGCGGGAGAGACGCCCTACTCCAGGTCCGCGGATGGGTTGGCTGTACTGCGATCTTCTATAAGGGAGCATCTGTGCAGCGAGGCAATGCACTATTTGGGTGTTCCGAGTACAAGATCGCTTTCTATTATTTTGACCGGAGATCAGGTTATGCGCGACATGATGTATGATGGCAATGGAGCATTTGAAAAAGGAGCCGTTGTATGCCGGGTCGCGCCATCATTCATTCGATTTGGTAACTTTCAAATATTCGCAGCAAGAAACGATTCTAAAAATTTGAAAGTGTTGACTGACTACACCATTCGACATTTTTTTCCAAATATAAAAGAAGGAACACAAGAAGGATACGCACAATTTTTCAAGGAAGTTGCAAACAGAACACTTGACATGGTGATCCATTGGCAGCGTGTTGGATTTGTGCATGGTGTGATGAACACAGACAATCTTTCTATTTTAGGCTTGACAATAGACTACGGGCCTTATGGTTGGTTGGAAGGATATGACAGCAAGTGGACGCCCAATACAACAGACAAAGACCAACGCAGGTATCAATTTGGCAATCAACCGGGAATTGCTTTGTGGAATTTGGTACAACTAGGAAATGCGCTAGTTCCTTTGGTGGAGAATACAGAAACCATGCAGATGACCCTTGATCATTTCAAAATAGCTTATGAAAAGAAATATCTGGAAATGATGTGCAGAAAGTTAGGATTTCAAATGGATAAGGAGGAGGATCAGTTGTTAGTTTCAGAGTTGGTCAAATTGCTGGAAGTTACAGAGACAGATATGACTATATTTTTCAGAAATCTTGCAATTGTAAACCATGATACAAAAATTGAAGAAGGAATTGATTTTTTAGAACCGGTCATTGAGGCCTTTTACAAACCCGAAGAGTTGACAAAAGAGATATTGAGATTTTGGCAAGAATGGTTTGTGAAATATACAAACAGATTGAAAGAAGAACAACGCTCAGATGCAGAACGTCAGAACAATATGAACGAAGTAAATCCCAAATATGTACTCAGAAATTATATGGCGCAGATGGCTATTGATAAAGCCGACAATGGTGATTATTCATTAGTTGATGAGTTGTACCAATTGTTGAAAAAACCTTATGACGAACAACCTGAATACGAGCAATGGTTTGCAAAGCGACCCGAATGGGCCAGACACAAGGTAGGTTGTTCTATGCTTTCATGTAGTTCATAAGCCTTTCATCAATTTATAATTATCACATGGACAAAAATCAAATAGAATTAGGAAAACCTTTGCCGGAATGGTCAATAGAATCCATATTTGGTGATGATGTCCCTTTGGTTCAAGACTACATAGGCAAGCCCTTATTGATCCTTATCTTTGGTCTCGGTTGCCCAGGTTGTTTGGGCAGGGCAATTCCTTATGCCAACAGAGTAGTATTTGAAAATGGTGACCGCATAAATGTTGTCGGCATTCATAATAATTTCGAAGATATAGATCTGAAAAAAGAGCACTTTCAAAAAGCGAAAGACGAATTTTATATCCGATTCCCATTTTTCACAGATAAGGATAACGACACCACTTTTTTGAAATATGGAGCAGGAGGTACACCCCATTGGATTCTGACTGATGAAAATGGGAATGTTGTGTATTCCATTTTTGGTTCAGATCCGAATAATGCGTTATTAAGATTGGATTTGAAAATTGGGGAGGTATTGGATATTTAGATTGTTTTGGGGATAAATTGGTATTGAGTTTTTCAAGGCGGGGGTGAGGGAATCAATGACTGCCACATCGTCGCTTTACCTACAATTAAAACGGTACGATATAATGATAAGACCGATATTTCTCCACTATGAGAAATCACATCAATATTTCCAACCATTAATTTAATCGGGCACTATAGATTACAAACTTCAAACAGCGATATGTGAACAGGTAAGACCACAATAAATTTTACTGTTTTATTATTAAATTCTTCCTTTTGCTCGAACAGTCACTTAAGTGTTATTTTCCCCAATGAATTCATATACTAAAGCATACCTGTCCAAAACGATGTTTTAGTGACTTCGGAGAAGTCACATATTTGTAGCCCATAGCGTCAGCTATGGGTTTAAGGTATCATATATTCTACGTTTGGCGTGATTTTTTGTAAAAATCATGACGAACATTTATTTCAATTGGACTCGGGAGGTTGATTTGATATTCGTTACAAATTGCAATATAAATGTTTGATTATCAATAGAATAATTTTCGAAATCAAATCGTTTTGGACGCTTGTGATACTAAAGCCAGTATCTTATTCGGATCAAATTATGCTTCTACGCATAGTGTGCAATGTTTAATTTTTTGAAAATCCGATAATCTCGTTGTTTGAATTATGAACGTTTTATATATTGTATCAGTTGATTTTAGATGTTTCATCTTCTTTTGAAAGAGCCAACAACCACCCTATATGACTAACGCAATAGACGAGATCCTATCTATCCTTCGCAAGATCCGCGGTGCTGATTAAATCTGTGCCCGAGGCAGTGAGCCTATGATCCTGCCTGGTATTTATATTGATGGGCTCGGAGAACTCACTATGTCCATTCCCGGTGACCAATGCCGTGAGATGATTGCTTTAGCCAGTCGAAGTCCTTTTGGAAAGGGAAGCAAGACCCTGGTCGATACCAATGTCCGCAAAGGTTGGGAAATCGATCCGTCTGTCATTAGTTTTCGAAATCCAAAGTGGTCTAAGGTGTTGAAAAGAATTGTCAAAAAGGTTCAAAACAAACTTTATCTGGAAGATCAGAAAATAGAAGCTCATTTTTACAAGCTACTTATTTATGAAGAGGGAGATTTTTTTCTGCCGCACAAAGATTCAGAAAAAGAAAAGGGGATGTTTGGGACGCTTACCATCGGTTTGCCTTCCGTACATGAGGGCGGTGAGCTGATTATATCTTTTTCTGGCAACGAGCATAGCATTTCGTTTGCCAGTGCTACTGAGGAATATCAGTTTCCTTTTGTAGCATTTTTTGCAGATTGTAATCACGAGATCAGGCAAATCAGGTCTGGATACCGGGTCAGTCTGGTGTATAATTTAATTAATACCAGTGGTTCAATTCAACAACTAAAATCATTTCAAAAAGAACAACAAAGAATTGTTTCTGTGCTCTCTGCCTCTGATTTAGATCGATGGGAAGTCCCGACAATTTTTCTCCTCGGGCATCAGTACACACCTGCCAATTTCTCGCTTCCTGCACTAAAAGGACAGGATCGTGCTCGGGCGAATGTGTTGATATCGGCTGCGACTGAGGCAAAAATGGAGGCACGTCTCTGCTTATTGACTCACTATCAAATGGGAGACATGGAAGTAGATTATCATCGTGGTCAATGGAAGAGTTCCGGCACATTGAGCGAGATTTATGAAGACGAGATCTACATTGAATATTGGGATACTTCCGATAACAGGCCTGATCTGGGGCAGATTTCTATACCTAGTTCTTGCTTGTTATCATTCATCGATAAGCTGGATAATAATCAACCTATTGAAATAGAAGAGGAACCATACATGGGGAATTATGGCCCAAGTGTAGAGTACTGGTATTACTATGGTGCCATTGCCATGTGGCCCAAAGAAAAGCGGGCTTCACTACTCATGGGGGCTTCTGTGGAAGCACAGCTGCAATGGATAGAATACTATACAAAAGATACAGATGAACAGGATAAAGACCAATGTCTTCGACTCATAGAAAATCTTTCTGACCATCTCGCCGAAGATTCTTATCGAATCGATAACATTGATCTGGACCCTATCCTGGACGCGGCAGCAAAATGGTATATTGAAGAGCTCTTATTGACAAAATATAGGCATCTTTTAACGGAGGGCATGTCTAACATCTCTTTAAAATGCTGGAAGCGATATATTGATAATTGCGGAAC
>JAJCYJ010000887.1 GCA_029262975.1 Saprospiraceae bacterium | reverse complement strand
TAAATTTCATCTTGTTTGGTTTCCAAGAGTATTAATTATATCTTCTTCCATTTTTACAAGCTTGTCTTTCACCGAATATCACCCAAACAATATCGCCAACTTCCATTTATCGCTTCCTGCGTCTAAAATGGAAAAGTGGGTTTCAAAAGTGATCTTATCTGTAATTGTTTTTCCACTAGTATTTGTAGTATTGTATCAATTATTTGCGCTAACCAGTTATAAGTGGAATACTGATTTAGTGAAACTTGGAATATCCGATCCCTATTTATGGAAATATTTAAAGGACACAATTTTTATTCAATGTATCATCATACTTGCGGCCATCGCATATAAAAAATATTCCATATTCAAGGCAATTTTTGCCTTAGCTGTAGTCTATATTTTATATAATTTTATTGAGTTGGTAAGCTTTAAAATATTCAGAGAAGACATAGCATTTGTGGGTAATGGAAATATTCCTGGGATTACAAGTCTTGTAGACATTATAGATCAAGCTGGTTATCTAATAAATTCGTCATTTTTAGAATCACATACCGGTATCCAACCCAATAATTTTCTCCCTTTTATAGCAATTATCTCATTATATCTGAGCTATTTGAAATATACTGAAATAGAGTCTTAGTATGAATCTTAACGCCCCTACTTCAATAATTGAGCAAATTGCAGATTATCTAATTAAAAAAACTATCAGTCATATTCGTACTGCAGAATATCTTTTGCCTTTGGTGTATGAATTGGGCACAGAACTCTCGGTTATTCAAAATACTGTAAAACATGCATATCCCTTTCTCAATCCTAATAAATCCATTGATGCCAAAAGAAGAAAAGGATTTTATATTGGCGATAAAGACTTTTTCTTGGTCCTTAGATATGTGAAATTCAAGTGTATTGATATTGACGTGGTATATTTTTCGGATTCTTATAATCTTGAATACTTTCCAGAAGAAATAAATAAATATTATGCCGAAGAGCAAGAAGAAAAGTGATTTAATCTTGATAGCCATTATATGTATTGTAATACTTAATGCTATTGCTTCAGCATATCATCTTAGTCACAATATTGAAAAAAAGACACCCGTTAAGAGGGATGTTTGGTTACTTAGTAAAGGGGCGTTTTTCCTGGATACAATTAAAGGGAACTATGAGCACTTGATTTCAGATTTTCCTCTGGTAGAATTAACCGGACAATATGAAGACAGAATACTTATCCAGGGATACGAGAATGGTAGAAAATATTTAAATACGGAAATTAGAAATGATACACTTTATGTAACTAATGCATTGCCCACTTCGGATACAATACCTGTGGCAGTGGACGGTGATTATCCTATACTTGTGACGATCGGTGCAGGCAAACTAAAGTCAATCACCCTAATGAATAAAGGCAGACTAGACATACCTGTTAATCCATATGGTTCGAATCCTGGCGGGAACATCGTTTATAAACCGAAAGACTGGGAAAAATACGTACTTAATTTGAATAAATTGGATTTGACTTTAAAACATGGAACAACAGCGGAATTCTTTCTAAATATTGATACCCTGAACATTCATATTCACAATCAAACCCCACCTTCTAATAATTCGAATTCATTCGGTTTTTTCAATAATTCTTTATCTATTAAAGGGTATGCAAAGAAACTAAATATAATTAACCCTGAAGGTTTCGTCGCCATCGATGCCAGTGATTTTAAAACAGATACACTCATAGTCCAATCAAATCCTAATAAAGGAAGTAATGACCATGGTTACATAAGGGCAACTTGTAATAATTATTTGAAAGCAAACCTTTTGTATTCCATGGATATTATCTATTTGGGCAATCCCGTCATTGATAAATATGAAAAATATTTTGGCAGAGTTATAAATGGTGGTATTCGATAGAGTCATGGGAGCAGAATATAATCTCATACTATATATCGCAACTAAATTCTCTAAAAATAGATTTTACAAAAAAGTTTAATGTTGCAAGCGTCATTTGCTTGCTATAGAATAGAGAAAAATTTTCAAATATTTTTGATTAACCTTTCGTTTCTATTCTACTGGGTCAATTAATTTTTATTCCAATATTATAAATCTGCTCGTATTCTGCAATCAATATGGCTAATAAACAATTATAATTTTAGATAATATTGCTCAATTAAATACAATAAGTTACTCCATAAATTAATTTCAATAATCTCTGATTGAATTGAAATTTAAAAAAGAATGAATTGGAGACTATCGATGAAGTCTCGCATAATCTTTTGCAAAATATGTAAGAATGGCGCTGGCCCCTGCTCGCCTGATAGAGAGCAAAGTTTCTGGCATTACCAGTTCATAATTTAGCCATCCTTTTTGAGACGCGGCTATAAGCATTGCACATTCACCACTGACATGATAAGCAGCAATCGGTAAATTGTAATTCTCTTTTAATAAATGAATTATATCAAGATAATGTAATGCTGGTTTTACCATTAGAAAATCTGCACCTTCCACGACATCCAAATCCGCTTCTCTCAATGCTTCAATTTTATTAGAAGGGTCCATTTGATATGACTTTTTATCTTTTGGAATATTTGCATCATCAACAGGGGCGCTGTCAAGAGCATCTCTAAATGGGCCATAAAGAGCACTGGCATATTTGGCAGAATATGACATGATTGCCGTTTCACAAAAACCGCTTTCATCTAGCGCTTCGCGCATTGCCCCAACTCGCCCATCCATCATGTCTGAAGGACCTAGGATATCAAAGCCAGCTTCAGCTTGTCTAATGGCCATTTTTTGCAGAAGGGAAAGCGTTCGGTCATTATCTATTCTTCCATTTTCAACTATACCATCGTGACCATCACTGCTATAGGGATCAAGGGCCACATCACTAATTAATACACAATCAGGAAATTTATGTTTAATCTTCCTTGCAATTTCTAAATAAAAATTACTCTTTTTATAACCATAAGTTCCTTCTCTATTTTTTAAATGATTCGCAACTTTTGGAAATAAGACAAATGACTTCAGTCCAAGATCCATACAAGCACCTATTTCATCTAATACCAAATCTGAAGACCATCTGAAATTACCAGGTAAAGAAGGAATTTCTTCCTTTATTTTATTTCCATCTTCTACAAAGAGAGGGTAAATTAAGTTATCAACATGCAGCTTTGTTTCCTGCACCATCTGGCGTATTCCAAAACTCTTTCTATTTCTTCTTGGTCTTTCTAACATCATCTATCGTAAGTTTTAATGCAAAGTTTGCCCTATTTCAATAACCATTAAGATTTCTTTTTGGGATTTGGTGGTACGGGGTCGTCTCCGTAACCACCCCACGGATGACAACTGGAAAGTCGTTTTATCCCTAACCAGACTCCCTTTAAAGGGCCCCATTCAAGTATAGCATCTGCCATATAATGAGAACAAGAAGGTTCAAATCTGCATCTCATCCCAAATATGCCGCTTAAAATTGGAGAGATAACTGCCTGGTAAACTCTTATAGGAGCAATAAGAATTATGGCTATGATCCTTCTCATTTATTTAAATTGAGTCTGCCGGTAAAGTCTTTTCTATTAAATAAAAAAAACGATTTTCTATCTGTACTCAAAATAAGTTTTACCACATTTTGTTGGTCGCTAAAAGTGCTCATTAAGATATCATTTTGTATCACTATGGACTCTGTGGGATGCACATTTGGTACCTCAAGATAAGACCAAACCGCGGCAAAGTCTTCAGATATTTCTTTGCCTATCCAGTTCATTTCTACCATGTTGTCATCAACTATAATGATAAGATGTTCTTTAATAAATCGATGTATAATTAGCTCGGCATCTTTTGATTCATTCTCTGAGCAAATCCTTAGACTATCGTAGCCTATTGATGATAAAGCAAGTTCGAGGTCATCAATAAAGAGATTTATCGAAATCTGAAGAGATTCCTCAGTCTTACTATAGTTAATATCACATTTGCTAAGGTGAAATTCGTGTGCTGTATTAACAGGGTTAATAGAAAAAAATGTACTAAGAATTAGCGAAAAGAATAAACTCATCATGAATTACAAAGCTATTAATATGAAAAGATACTTACTCTTAATTCATAGTTAAGGTCATTTAAGACAGGATTAAGGTAACATTAGTCACAAAAGTGGAACTTCTTCTGAAATTAAATGTTAAAAAATTATTATGATTGTGACTTAAGCTAGAAGTTGCAGTCCTTATAATGATTCTCGACGTATAGGAGAGTCAATAAGAAAAAGGTTTTCAAGTTTTATTTTTTGGTTGATGCAGTGAAAGGAAGTCGGCTCGCTCGAGTCGACTTCTCTTTATTTATAGACTCACGTTTCCTCTTATATTAGAATTGTGCATAAGAAAAGGCCATCGGTTAAATTCCGATGACCTTGTACTGTTTTATAAGTTTGTTTTAGGTTACGCCTGTAGTTGTATGTGATGCTCATCAACCATTTTACGAATATTAATCAGGGCATATCTCATGCGACCAAGAGCCGTATTGATGCTTACCCGTGTCAAAGCTGCAATCTCTTTAAAGCTCATATCTGCATAATGTCTTAAGATTACTACTTCTCGTTGTTCTGGTGGAAGCAAGTCGACAAGTTCCCTCACCTTGGTATATGTTTGCCCTTTAATCATATTGGTCTCCATATTATCGTCCTGGACTTCCAGAACATCAAATATATCAAAGGTCTCAGATGGAGAAACTTTTGTCCGTCTTTTGGATCTTCTGAAGTAATCCACACAGAGGTTATACGAGATTCGCATAGCCCATTGCAGAAATTTGCCTTCATGGTTATACTTCCCTTTTCGAAGCGTATCAATAATTTTGATAAAAACTTCTTGAAATATATCTTCTGCAAGGTCATGGTCCTTGACAAATAAATATATGGAAGTATAAATCTTGTTTTTGTGTCTGGTAAGAAGAATCTCGAAGGCCTTTTGATTACCCTCCAAATACAGATTAATAAGATCCTTGTCAGCCTGTGCTTTTAAATTCATAACTCTAATCGTTAGTGATTTAAATATTTAAAATCAGTTTATTAAGATAGAGTAAAGATTAAAGCGTATAGGCGTTCTGTATTTTAATGCGAAGTTAATATAAAATAAACGTATTAAGAAAAATATTCATATGTATTTCCTAACACAGTTCAAATAAAGGATTGTTTTCACTCATAGTCAACCCCTGGAGTATAAATATTTTAATAAATTTTAGAAACAAAGGGATATACGATGCATTGCTATAAGTTATTTGGTAACAAATCTGTAGCAAGTTTTTGAATATCATCCTGCAACTCTTTAAACCGCATTAATACCTCATTCTCATAATAATTATCTGAAGATTTGGGGAATGAAATAGCAGCAACAAACTCCCAAACTTCAACTATTTCATGCAGAGGCATACTGAAATTTTTGTATTTGGGGTTATCCGAATTTAAGATAAGTACTCCGTCATTCTCCCTGTCCCACACCACTCTTTTAAAAACAATGCCTTCATCCCTAGATACTATTATGTATCGTTTTTTATCCTCGATTTCGGATCGTGAATCAACGTGTCTGCCAATAACATAACATCCATGACCAAAGGGAGGCATGGAATCCCCTTCGATCGGAAATGCACGACACTTACCATGTAATTCTTGAAAAGGTAAAGCCATTTGATCCAATGTCTCGATAAATCCGGGATCACTATATGCTCCAGTATATCCAGCCGATGCACTGTGCGAAACAATTTCAATTACATTTTCCCCAGCAGCATCCACTTGAATCGGCACAATCATATTCTGAATACCAAGATTACTTTTCCCCATCCTTAAATATTCCATTTTGCTTAAATCTACAGTGAGAAAAACATCAATCGAAATATTGAAATATCTGGAAATGCGAAGGGTTAACTCCAACGAGGGCTCATTAATGCCACCCTCATATTTGGCAAGACTTGCGCGACTAATGTGGAGCTTATTGGCTAAGGCTTGCTGGGAAAGGTTTTGATTCTTCCTTAATCCCCGAAGATTTTGAGATAAAAATATCATTGTTCGTATTTATCACACAAATAAATTGCTTTTTTGTGACAAATACGATCATATTGTATATTATTATTTAGCCTCGCGAATTTGGCCGATATAAGCAAGGCGCATTATTTAACAACCAAACCCAATTAAGATGACAGAGCAGCAGCGACAAAGCGTTAAAAATTTAATCCCGGATCTATTACCGATGGATCATGTTTCACTTAATACCAAGAGGATTAGGTTCATTAGAGGACAAGGTGTAGTGTTGTATGATGATATATTTGCCGTTGAAATATATGTACCCTTAAGCAAGGAGGAAAAACCCGTGTTTTTTGGCGTGCAGAGACATCATGGGCAAATCAATGGGCTATACGATTATTATCGCAGACCCATGGTTCTATCTTACAGTGATCCTCACACCACTCAAGAGATGAAAGAACATTTTGATGAAGCAATATTTCAGTATCAACCATTGGATCAAATTCTAAAACCACGATTGAATCCTATTTATTTACAAAAAATAGGCAAACAATCTAAAGAGTCTCCTCGGATATATTATCACGACAAACTGAGCGGAGCGGCATAATAATATGAATCATATAATTGTCTGGTTTACCTGGCCATTTGAATATGATTAAACTTTAATGAAAATTTTCTTTTTGTATAATACCAAGGAAAACAAATAGATGAGTAACATATAAGAGATCGCCCAAATTAAAGAAGATAGCTTTGGCGCAAGGCCAATTTCTATGGATCCAGACATCCATAATGCCTGCAAGCCATGTTCACCTATAAGTGGAATGCGAAAAATGCGCCAGACGATACCATGCAACACATATGCTGTTATAGCATTCGCACCAAATACAACACCTAATTTTGTCCATTTTTGATATCCTTTTTCGTCAATGATCCACATAGATGATGCTAATATCATAGCAGCAAGTCCCGATGTTATCAATACATATGAACTAGTCCAAAGGTGCTTATTAGCCGGAAATATGTAATCCCACATATAACCACTCATGAAAGCCGAAAGACCTGCTACGAAAATCCAGATAATTTTCGCGTGATTACTTAGTTTTTTGTCCAGGATGATACGTCCTGTAAGCATGCCCGATATGCCAGTGCCTATGGCAGGAATAGTAGAAAACAATCCTTCTGGATCCCACGTTTCACGGTATAATCGCCCAGGCACAACGAATCTATCTATCCAGGCTGCGAAATTATCCCCCGGCTCAAGCGTCCCTGCAAGACTATCACCAAATGGAACAAAACACATAAGAATATAATATCCTAAAAGACAAAAAAGTCCCACCCATAATTGCGCTCGCCAAGTACTTTTAAGATACAAAAATGCACAGATACAGAAAACAATTGCAATGCGCTGAAGCACCCCTACAGCTCTTAAATTTTCAAATTCAAATTTGGGAAAAAGCGCAAGAAACAGGCCCAAAGCAAAAATGATGATAGATCGCTTAACAATCTTTATATACGTTTTAGAATTAATACTACCAGACTGCTTTTTTCTTGCATATGCAAGAGCTATTGACACACCGACGATGAACAAAAAAAAGGGGAATACAAGATCAGTAGGCGTTACTCCATGCCAGTCCGCATGAAGGAATGGGTCATAAACGTGATTCCAGCTACCTGGGCTGTTTACAATAATCATAAGTGCAATAGTCAACCCTCTAAAAAAGTCAAGGGATACAAGTCGCTTCATCTATTTATATTTTATTTATAATTAAAGTAAAGTGATATGATGATCGCATCCATGTCGTGTTGTGTCATTTTATTTCACTATTTTTTCAATGTTCAGTGTTTTCAAGTGCGCCATCGTGGTCAATTCATTTTCAGGAGATTTTTTCATTTTTAATAAACGCAAAAGGACGAATCCTTTTTTAGTCTGTGATAGTATTTGTTCTGATTGAAATCCAGGTGAGCGTTCTCTTGTTATTATTAAATCCAATTGATTACTTTGAAATTCTCGATCATTTTTGATATAAAAATTGGTCGTGTTGGGTTCATAAAGGGCAACTGACCAGTAGATGGAATCAGGTAGTTCTCCAGTAATCCGTATAGGTCCATCTTTCAGGTTATAAAAAGCACTGCTATAAACAAAATCCGGGTTGGGCTTCACAACGAGGCGTGAGTTTTCATCCGGTGCAGGAAGAATTGAAAATTGGTTTTCTTGTCCGATCCTGTTTTCCATATACTTTAAATAGAATCTATGGTATACATAATTAGGAAAAAAGGATAATGTCATTTGGTAAAAACAGCAACTCAGAAGAAAAACAGAAATTAACACGATCAATACCTTCTTCATTAGATTCTTTTTATACTCGGTAATGGTACCGATCCCAAATTATTATACACATGAGTAGAAGGGTTATAAAGTCTAAGAACTATAACAAATTGGTCGTTACTGCCGGATGGTAGCCAATTACCTTTTTTCTCAAACTGTGAAATCAAAATCCTATATGTTCTTTGTCCACTTTGCAATAATTCGAGATTGGTTGAATCTATCGGGGTGAAGGCTATCGTTTCCTGGTTATATCCGTAAATTCTTTGATGGTTGGGTATAAGAAAATTGTCTTTCCCATAGATCGTGTAACTCCAATATCTTGCCTCAGGAATGCTCCCTTCAAGAATATAGTCGAATTGTGCATCCAAGGAGTTACCATCACTGTCCACTACAGCAGTAAAATAAATCACTTCTGTTTCTCTCAGGGCAAAGAGCCCAACCTTGGCAATTAATGCCCGCTGATATGTATTTGTCAGATCCATAACCGGGTTTACCCTCCATGCTCCATTGTAAATCATGAAAGATGTGTGCCTGTCCTCATTGGTTAAACCATTCAATGCCAATCCTCCTCCAATAAACATCGAAATGACAATAATAATCAGGACTACACCAAGTAGCTTTAAAAACCTCAAAATGCAATTAATTTATCGTAGGAAAACACATCAATATAGGGATATCTAACCTTTATGGCAGACAGGCAACCAGAGAATGGTCAAATGTTAGCGAAATCCTTAAAAATGAATAGTTTATATATCTCCAGATCCGCAAATTGACCTATCAAAAGGTTATATTTGCACTTCATTTTGAAAAAGGTATATGTCAACAGAACAAAGTAATTATGATGCTAGTGATATTACAGCATTAGAAGGATTAGAAGCGGTCAGAAAAAGACCGTCAATGTATATTGGTAGCACTGATTCCAAAGGGTTACATCATCTAGTTTGGGAAGTTGTTGACAACTCTATTGACGAGCACCTGGCTGGTCATTGCAAGCATATAGATGTTAGCATTCTTACGGATAATTCCATAAGCGTAACCGACGATGGACGGGGAATTCCTGTAGACATGCATGAAAAGCTCCAAAAGTCCGCATTGGAGGTTGTAATGACTGTCCTTCATGCAGGTGGTAAATTTGATAAGAATTCGTATAAAGTTTCCGGAGGACTCCATGGAGTAGGTGTCTCATGCGTAAATGCTCTTTCGTCTCATTTACGTGCTGAAGTAAAACGAAATGGTAAAGTGTATATGCAGGAATATTCCGATGGTATTCCCATTTCACAAGTCAAGGAAATAGGCACAAGTGACAGTACAGGAACAACGATCAAATTCACGCCAGACAGTGAAATTTTTGAAATACTTGTATATAAGTTTGATACACTGGCCAACAGGTTGAAAGAACTTGCCTTCTTGAATAAAGGACTTCATTTATCATTATCAGATTTCCGAAATTTAGATGAAAATGGCAATCCAAAAAAACAAGAATTTTATTCAGAAGGTGGACTAAAAGAATTTGTGAAGTATCTTGATGAAGGTAGAACCCCTTTAATCAATGAGCCCATATATGTCGTAAGCAAGGAAGACAATGTTGAGATTGAAGTTGCGATGCAATACAATACAAGTTATAAAGAGAATATTTATTCCTTCGTTAATAATATAAATACGAGGGAAGGAGGGACTCACGTGAATGGTTTTAGGCGCGCCGTAAATAGGGTGTTTACCCAATATGGCAAGGACAGCGGTATGTTTAACAAACTGAAATTTGCCATTTCCGGTGAAGATTTTAGAGAGGGTCTTACTTCGGTAGTTTCAGTAAAGGTTCCTGAACCACAATTTAAAGGACAAACAAAAGGTGAACTAGGAAATAGTGAAGTAACAGGAATCGTATCCAGGGCCGTAGGAGACGTACTCAAGTATTATCTTGAAGAAAATCCAAAGCAGGCCAAAATTATCATAGAAAAAGTGATTCTTGCTGCAACAGCGCGTCATGCGGCTCGTAAGGCCCGTGAAATGGTTCAACGTAAAAATATTCTTACTGGTGGCGGGCTTCCTGGGAAACTATCAGATTGTAGTTCTCGTAACCCGGATGAATGCGAAATATTTCTTGTGGAAGGAGATTCTGCTGGAGGAACAGCGAAACAAGGAAGAAACCGAGAATATCAAGCCATTCTTCCTCTTCGAGGTAAGATTTTAAATGTGGAAAAAGCCCTCGAACATAAAATCTATGAGAATGAGGAAATTAAAAACATGTTTACAGCGCTCGGTGTAAATATTGAAGAAAAAGATGGTGAGAGAATTTTAAACACAGAAAAACTTAGATATAATAAGGTTATTATCATGTGTGATGCCGACGTAGATGGCAGCCATATTGTAACATTGATATTAACATTTTTCTTCAGATACATGTATCCCCTTATTGAAAGAGGACATATATATGTAGCGGCCCCACCATTATACAGAGTCAGTAAAGGCAAACAATTTAGGTATTGTTGGGATGAAAATGAAAGACAAGAAGCGATAACCGCCTATAGTGATGGAGATGAATCAAAGGTCAAAATCCAAAGGTACAAAGGTCTGGGAGAAATGAATGCCGGACAGTTATGGGAGACAACAATGGATCCTGATTCACGGTTATTGAGACAAGTAGGCATTGAAGATTCTATCGAATCGGATCGAGTCTTTACGATGCTTATGGGTGATGAAGTACCTCCCCGAAGAAGGTTTATCGAGGAGAATGCAACTTATGCTAATGTAGACGTGTAAGAATTAAGCTGGTTGACCTGATGTCATGGAACTTTCTCAATCCGCATCAGATTCTTCGGGATCTATTTTAATTACTCTGACTAGTTCAATCTTGGTATCACTAAGTTTCTCAATGATAAAATGAAATCCATCCATTTCAATTTTATCACCTTCCAAATCAGGAATTTTACCCGCTGTCATCACTAAATAACCCGAAAGCGTATGATATTCCCCTTGAGGAAATTCAAGATTTGGGTATTGCTCATTTAAATAGTCTATTTCTAATCTTCCAGAGAATATATATTCTGATTCAGAAATCATGGTCTCTATGTAATCTTCATCGTCGTGTTCATCTTCAATTTCACCGAAGATCTCTTCCAGGATATCTTCTAATGTTATTATACCTGCGATACCACCAAATTCATCTACAACTGCCGCAATGTTTGTATTCTGACTGATAAATCCGAGCATTAGATCTCTGGCATTCATCGCTTCTGGTACGAATGGAATATCCAATATTAATTGCGTAAAATTCTTCGGTTGATCCAACAATTGTTGATGATGAATATATCCAATTATGTTCTCAATTTCACCATCAGATATCAAAATGCGGGAGACTTTTGTTTCTTTAAAAAGGGTGATAAGGGACTCAGTTGATTCAGATT
This sequence comes from Saprospiraceae bacterium, assembly GCA_029262975.1. Taxonomy (GTDB): domain Bacteria; phylum Bacteroidota; class Bacteroidia; order Chitinophagales; family Saprospiraceae; genus JAJRXG01. The sequence continues at coordinate 5,386 of JAJCYJ010000887.1, read as the reverse complement.
TATCAATATGAATTATTTCTGGTCTAGGCACTAAACAGTCTCTGACTTTTAACTGGTTTAAATTAAGTGCATTTGTGAAAATTTCTTTATCAATATCTTTGTTAAAGTCGGATACCGTTTCTTCTATGTAGTGATGTAAATCTGTCCTGCTCAATGCCTCAGAAAGACTTTGGTCGGTAGATTTCACAAAGAGCCGCATCATCTGATTCGTTACTCCTAACATCGTCCATGTCGGGAACTTTAAAAGAATTTTAAAAAACTTTAAAGGATATGAAAGCAGAAAAAGTGCCTCATTAGCATACAGTCGAAAGAGCGTTTTCGGTAAATATTCGCCAAATATGAGTACTACAATCGTAATTATAATCGTGCTGACAAACGTAAAGCCCACCCCTTCTCCAAGCCAGCCACCTAGTATCGGTCGTAGTAGTTGTATGGAAAATGTGGTTAGGATGACCAGGGCTATATTATTTCCGACTAACATAGTCCCAAGAAAATCTTCCGGATGATCGAAAAAACGACCTAAAATATTCCCCCTTCTAGACCCTTCTTCTCTTTTAATTTCAACACCCAATTTACTTGCAGATACAAAGGCAATCTCGGAGCCGGAGAAAAATGCTGACAAAGCCAGAAATATTAGAATAACGAAAATTAAGGACATAGATCTAAATATGATACAAAACTAACGCAATCGCGTAGATTAATTCGTATGACTATTATAGTTATTCATCAACTAATTCTTTTGTGAGATCTTGATATCGCCTTTTTCCAGTAAGTTGAATAATATTAAATTTAGAGAAGTCGTCTTTTGCATGAAATCCAAAACCATAAAAGGTGTCTTGTGCATTGACTCTGACTAATTGGACGAACTTCGTCGTGTGCAATATGTGATTCTGTTCATCCCACAAAATTCCTCTTGTCGAAAGCTTATCTCCCTGATGATTCATCAGCACGACACTATCCCTTAGGGTCATCTGCCCGTCTTCGCTTACGCGTCGCGCATATTTCGCGCGCATAGAAGAAATAACCTTTTTATTTTTATCATAAAACTCGATATATAGTCCTTTGGGGTATTCTTCTACGAATTTGGACTCTTCGTTAAAACTTTCTCGAATGGGCGATATAATTTTGAATTTTGTGATGGCACTATCCGAATAAATCAATTCAACGTTCGTGGCTATTTCCTTCCTTGGGTCAATTTTCTCGAAATTAATCTCACTATCTCGTTTTGTACATCCCAAGAATGAAACAAGAACAAAAACCACCCACATTATTAAAAATTGTTTCATCGATTCCTAATCTACTACCGTTAAATCTCCGGTAAAGGTACGGACCTCTCCATCTATAAACCTCACTTTAGCGAGCCATATATATACTCCAGGATTAACTTTCATATTACTCATGTTAACTCGTCCGTCCCATCCACTATAGGACACATCCTGAAAACTAATATTCTTTTCGCTATATATTTCACTTCCCCAGCGATCATATACTGAAATCTCTTCAATGATATCGGCTGCTATGTTACTATGAATTCGAAAAAAACCATTGCCCATATTCTCAGGGCTCAGGGACATAATATTTGGTGCAAAAAGCGGCTTAAAGTCCGTTGTAAGAATCAGAATATCAGCTATTTGTGTGCAGCCGTCCTGATCTGTGATTGTTAAAGTATAAAGTGAAGTTCCCGGAGGAATTACTTCAGGATTAGGGCAATCAGTACAACTTAATCCTTGCGCAGGAGACCATAAATACGTGACTTGTCGGTCACCTGGAGAAAATTCTGAAAAGAAGCGGCTTCCTGCTCCCAATTCAAGTGTATCCTGTGGCCCGGTTAACGTCAATTGAATTTCTTCGGGCTGCTGTACGATCACTTCTCCTGTGACAGAACATCCCTTTATGTCAAGTGCTGATAATGTATAAGATCCCGCCGACAAGCCGTTATAAATACTTTGAGGATTGAGTTGCCCTCCATCTAAAGAAAAAAGATATTCGGGTGACCCGTTTAAGACATTGGCTATGATCGTTCCGTCCCCAGATTCATAGCACGTAAGATTTATGACTTCGGGCGTTAACGTCAATTGTGCAAGATCATCACAACATGCTGCGACTTCCAGATCCAAAACTTTTGTTATTTGACACCCCCTGTCAGTTTCGATTGTCAAAACTGCAATCTTAGGCCCAAAAGATGAATAAATTACGTCATGTGGTCCCTCTCCACTTGAATTTTGTGGAGAAGCTCCCTCTCCAAATCTCCAGTCATACTTAACAATTTGATCTGTAGTTGAACTGGATAGGTTTTCGAAAGTGATAGTTTTATCACATTCGAAATCGTCCACGGTTGTAAACTCAAAATCGGCTACTGGACCAAGAAATTCTCCTGATCCGCCAAATTCAATATTGAATCCAAATCCGCTATTAGAAAAATTGTTGACAATCAATACATAACTCTCTCCTGCTATCATCTCCAAAGGAGCAAGAAAATTATTACTGCCCATTTCACAATTCACATATTCAACTTCATCAGTTTCACCTTCTCTTAACCCCGTCGGCCCCAGACAGATAATATCACCAGGATTGGGAGCACCTGAAGCCATGCACCTCAATAATTCTTTACCTGCACAATCATTTATTCCCAATGGCAATCTGTATATAGCAAAATCAAGATCTTCTTCGGAATCTTCATTATTCGGAAATAATGTAAATGTTAAATCTCCGGATGTAGCTGCAGTCCATCGATACCAAACCGATGCTATCTCGGTAATATCTGGCATTTGTCCAGGTAGACTATTGGGTCCGATTCCATCAAGACATGACCCATTAGCTTCATCCTGGATCAAACCAAAACCTTCTAACTTTTCTACAACAAAGGAAGATTTATCGCATAAAACCACACCTTTCCCGCAATCTTGCTGGGGTTCAGGTATTGGTACAAAATCAGACAAGCATAGTTGAAATGTACCAGCATCAGTAATACTTGAGCTAACCCTTATATAATAAATTCGGCCGATCACTAATTGTGTATAAACTTTTTCAAAAATATCATCAGCTCCATCATTTCTCTTAATGCAATCAAATTCAGAGAGACTATTACATCTGCCTTCATAAATAGCTATAGAAACATTATCGATTGAAAATTGAGAATTCCTGCCACTACCAAAAAACCTCAGCAATAGACCTGAGTTCCTGGGTGTCATACTATACCAGACATCACTTTCTTCGGCTCCGTTATCCCAGCAACTAGCTCTTAGTTCTCCTGAATCCGTCGCATTCACATTTGTAAAGTCTTCAGAGCAAAAATCTCTTAGACTATTAATATTAAAAGCTGAAAAACAATTATCATTTATGATTTGTGCAGTAGACTCATGAAATAAAATCACGGAAATTATTACAATTACATACCGTATCCTCTTATCCATATTCTTAAATAAACGCGAACATAGGAAACAAACGTGCCAATGACCAATAACCATCCTAACACTTTGTTAAAATAGCCTTCTATATTTATGCCATGCTTTATATAGTCCCTACACCCATTGGTAATCTCGGAGACATGACTTTGAGAGCCATTCAAATCCTAAAAGATGTAAGCCTGATTCTTGCAGAAGACACCCGAACATCTGGCAAGTTGCTGAAGCATTTTGAGATTGAAACGCCCATGGCATCCTATCATGCTCATAATGAACATTCCAAAACGGATAAATTCATAGAGCTCCTATTAGGAGGAAAGAATTTAGCACTTATTTCTGATGCAGGGACCCCGGCGATTTCAGACCCAGGATTCATGCTGGTAAGGAGTTGTCACGAAGTTCATGTTAAGGTCTCTTGCCTTCCTGGGCCAACTGCTTTGATTCCGGCTTTAGCGATGTCTGGCATACCGTGTAATCAATTTTACTTTGAAGGTTTTCTGCCTCATAAAAAAGGGAGACAAACACGTTTGAAAAGACTGGCGCAATTGGATTGTACAATTGCGTTATATGAATCACCTTACAGAATCCACAAATTACTGAAGGAAGTTGTTGAACATCTTGGGCCTCACCGCCAAGTCGCTGTTATAAAAGAGATTAGTAAAATTTATGAAACTATCATTCGTGGGACAAGTGTCGAAGTTGTAAGCGCTTTAGAAAAAGCCAATTCCAAAGGAGAATTTGTAGTTATTATTGGTCCCTGACCAAGAACGTCCATATGGTACTTTTCAACCTATGATTAAATTTTGGCCGATAAAACGTAGATACTATACTTCTTTAAAAGAATTGCTCATTATTTCGTTCTGGCATGCTCATGAAAATTACTTTTTGATCACTCTAATTTAAAATAAATCAATCTAAACTTGATCCCATACTTATCTTATAGTGGTCTTGACACGTGCACTAATTTGACAAGTTGTTACATTTAACTTTTCGGGGTCAATAATTCTTCATGAAGGTTTTTTAAGTCTTTTTCAACGATTTTACCTGAAGTACGATTATAATGTGGATATTTATAAAACTAAGGCAAAAATAAAGTTAGATGCACTTGATCGTCCAAATTCTTATAGGATTTATAGCCCTGCTTCATTTATATTTTCTGTGGTTAGAAATGTTTGCATGGACAACAAGGGGGCCAAAAGTTTTTAGGAATTTTCCGAAAGAACTCTTTGAGCCGACCAAGTCTCTTGCGGCCAATCAGGGATTGTACAATGGTTTTTTAGTAGCCGGTTTAGTGTGGTCTCTACTCATTCAGACTAAACCATGGAACGTCTATATAGCCATCTTCTTTTTGTCGTGCGTTATTGTTGCTGGTCTTTACGGTGCGATGACCGCTGCCAAAAAAATATTTTACGTGCAGGCATTACCCGCAATCATTACTTTAATTCTTTTACATCTCTTATAACTATGACGCCAAGATTAAAAAGGGCTCTTATATTCGGATTCGGATTATTATTAGGGTTCGGTGTATATGACTGGTTTATGTATGAAGAATTCAAACCAGTAAAACTTAGCGTAGGCGCTTTAGCCGGAGGTGCAGTTTACTATTTGATTTTAAAATTACAAAAGCGTTAAAAACATACAATCAACATATCCCTCATACGAGCATTTCAAAAAGGAGAGGGTTCTTATTCAAATGTTGAAAATCAATGTTGGCCGCATTCATTCTTGCAATTAGGGCATCAAAATCTTCTGGATCTTTGAGTTCAACGCCGATGAGTGCTGGGCCGCTTTCACGGTTTGTTTTTTTAGTATATTCAAATCTCGAAATATCATCTTGTGGTCCCAAGAGGTCCAAAAATTCTTTTAAAGCCCCAGCCCTTTGAGGGAATTTAACTACGAAATAGTGTTTTTTACCTTCATAGATAAGTGCGCGTTCTTTAATTTCCTCCATTCTAGTAATGTCGTTATTCCCGCCGCTTAAA
>JAJCYJ010000886.1 GCA_029262975.1 Saprospiraceae bacterium | reverse complement strand
TTGCTTTGGGTCCACATTTTGTCTCGTGTACGCCAATCTTCACATGTAAGGTCGCTATGCTCGTATTCATATCCAAAATACCATTCAACGCCCCAGGCACCTGCCATTAAGGCGCCCCATAGACCATTCTGTCGGGCATTGTCGTGGTCAGGGTTAAGTCGATCCGGAACGAGTGAAAACTGGTGATCTCCGGGTTCATCTACTGCATTTGCCCAGTTTTTGCCCACTGATTTAGATAGATTTCTCCACTTCAAAACGAAGTCGTGTACATTGGCAAAATCCCGCCTGTTGGTCTGTAGAGAAAGACCAGTATATTTAGATTCCGGACCTAATAAATCATAAAACTCTTGTCCATTATGAATGACTATATGATGGTTATAAGGATCATTGTCATGAAAATATCTGGCGCAGGCTAATCTTTGAGTCGTAGTTTGCCATGGAGTCGGATGATTATCTAACCATAATCCATTTTCTTCCCCAATGTTCCAGTTTAATGCTAGATGATGTGCAAAACGTGCTATTAGTTCCCGATAATAAAGCTTGCGCTGGAGTCCGAGATCTCCATTGTCAAGCAATCCCTGGTTTTCCGCTTCTGACGTCTTGAAGTGTAGAAACATGCCTAATTCATCTGCATGTGCGAATAATATTTCCCATTGATCCAATTTAGATACATCCATTCGATCATAGATGTCATAAGATATATATGGATAAACATTTTGATCATCTCCAGCTATATTAAGAGGCAAAAAAGAAAAGGCATTCATGCCTTTGGCGGCGAGATAATTGATGGCTCCGATGAGCCCTTTTCCTTTCTCATTTTGCCATGATGGATCGCCATCACGCCAGTCTTTTTTATGCGGTGTCCAGGATTTTACAAGATTATCCTTTTTCCCATCTGAATGAAAGTCACCATCAAAGTCTGAATACGCAAGTAAATTTTCAGGTGCATCAGCACCCACCTTTAAAAAATAGTTCTTGGAGTCCGCAAATTGCAAATAGGTTTTTCCAATATATTTTAATCTTCCCTGGCCTCTCAGGTCATTTCCTGTTTTATCAGATGGCAGAATGTTAAAATGCCCTGTTTTTCCATCCATAAACATCCCGGACGCTCCAGCTTTAGGTTGATCTGAGACGGCGATCGATGCGCCTTTTCTAAAAGATACTTCATAACGCCAGACACCTGTTTGGTCAGGTGAAAAATGAACACGCCATTTATTTCCTGAAGTGGCGGAAGACTCTGCAGCATTTCCATCAGCAGCGAAATAGCCAGGTACTTTGTAGCTTCCTTTATCATGATAAAATGTGACATCCAGACGATAATTGAGAAATGGATTGTACAAACTTTGTTCATCAGACTCCGGGCCATTAAAAGTCAGCGTCACTTTGTGCCATTTCTTTAATTCTCCTTCAACCTGGACTGTAGAGATGGGCTCATTTACACTCGCCTGCGAAAATGTCATCCCGGCATTTAAGATTAAAGCCACAACGAGCAAATACTTCAGTACTAATTTCATAAAAAATAATTTATCATATGACCGAATGAAAACACAACAATGTATTGGATTTTTTGGACAATCCGCTCACTAAGCTATTGATACTTATTGCATGGCATCGTATAAAAACATTATCCGGTATTCTATTTGTTTTACAAAGTTGTATTAAATGATATATATTTGTTTTACAAAATACTAAGTAATGTACTTTTAGTCATTCATGTCAACTAGTAAACCACAATTACCAAAAATACCCCAACGGCTCTTGCGACTTCTTTGTCCAGAACATTTGTCTGAGAGCATTGAAGGTGATTTATTAGAAATTTTTGAGGATGATCTGACTTTAATGGATGTATCTAAGGCGAAAAGAAGATACACATGGCAAGTCATTCGATTTATTCATCCCAGCATTATATTACGAAACAAGTTTAACACCTCCATCATGAATTACGGACTAGTTAAAAATCATGCTAAAATATCAATGCGTAATCTTGTTAAAGGAAAGATCTATTCTGTGATCAATATAGCCGGACTGGCATTAGGAATGGCCGCATGCCTGCTCATACTTTGCTTTACAAACTTTGAAAAAAGCTACGACAACTTTTTTACTGATCTCGACCAATTATATCGGGTTAACCAGACTGCCATTTGGGATAAAGACGGAGGTATCATGTCTTCAAGTGCACCTCCATTAGGGTCAGTTTTACAAGAACAATATCCTGAGATCATATCTTCTATGAGGATCAATACACCTGGCAATGCGTTGGTCAGATATTTAGACACTAAAGGCATCGTCCACACGCATAATGAAAATAATATTTTAGCTGTAGATTCTAATTTTTTCGATTTTTTTCAACTTCCTTTAAAAGAAGGAACACATATCGATGCCTTAAAAGGAATAGGAAAGGTTGTCATTACTGAAGAAATGGCATTAAAATATTTTGGGCAAGAACCAGCCGTCGGAAAGATTCTTGAATACAGCGAAAACAGAAGACCTTTGCAAGTCACGGCGGTCACTAATACTTTGCCAAAAAATATGCATTTGAATTTTGATTTTCTAATTTCCATGCCTACTAATGGCAATGTCAAAGAATTTGACTGGAGTTGGATCTGGACGCAAATGGTAACATATATAAAGCTTCAGCCCGGCACCAATCCGGAGACATTAGTGCCGAGATTGCAAGACCTGCCAGAGCAACATATTAAGGCTAGTTTTGGAAGATTAGGAATGGACTTTGACGACTTTGTAAGTGACAAAGGTGGTTGGAAATTCTACTTGCAACCAGTAAGAAGTATTCACCTTGGTTCACACAATATTTCTAACCGCATTGCCCGTACAATTGATGGTACTATTATAAATACACTTCAGGTGCTGGCATTTCTGATATTAGTCATCGCCATGATTAATTTTGTAAATCTTTCCACTGCCAGGTCTAGCACGAGAAATAAAGAAATAGGTGTAAAAAAGACGATGGGTGCATCCGTAGGGTCTTTAATTTCACAATTTCTTATTGAGTCCATAATGATATCTTTTGTGGCTGTCTTAATTGCTTTTCCTCTGTTAACAGGATTAAAACAACTCGTACTAAACTTCACTCATATTGACATTCCCGTCCAATCAATTTTTCAATATGAGACGATTATTTATATTATTATAAGTACAGTATTCATTGGATTATTAGCTGGCATCTATCCTTCTTTATACTTATCCCGATTTAAAATCAGTCGCGTATTTAAAAATAATTCAGGTCAAAGTGGAAGTGCGTCCAGACTGCGGAACGCATTGGTCATTGTTCAGTTTGCAGTTTCAATGGCATTAATAGCAGGTACAGCGCTGATCATGAAGCAGTTAGATTATATGCAAAACAAAGATCTGGGATTCACAAAAGACCATGTTTTAATAATCAATAATGCAGAAAAATTAGGCAACCAGATAGAAAGTTTCAGGAATGAAATTGCAGGATTATCTGATATAACTCAAGCAGCTATTTCAATGGCAGTCCCAGGTAGAGGAAGTTGGGAAGACATTTTTATGCGTGAAGGTTCTAATATTAAGCTACCGATAGGGCAAATCAAGATTGATGATCAATTTTTTAGTACACTGGAATTCAAACTAAAAGCTGGAAGGCTTTTTGATCGTGATCGACCAGCAGATAATCATGCCGTAATTATAAATGAAACTACTGCACGACTATTTGGCTGGACCGTTGAGGAATCCCTTGGAAAAAAAATCATATATCCCGGATATCCAGAAGATATCAGAGTATTAGGTGTTGTTGATGACTTTCATTTTCAGTCTCTCCGCCAAGAGATAAATCCATTAATGTTTTTCAATTTGCGATCTGCGATGTGGGGTGATATGAGGGTTGTGAGCGTTAAGTATGGAGATGTCGACCCTACAGTCTTGCTCAGTCAATTAAAGACCTCGTGGGATCAATATGCAAATGAAATTCCTTTCGATTACTCATTCTACGATGATGAATTGGCACTCATGTATGAGGATGAAGTGCAGGTAGGGAATCTTATAGGCATTTTCGGCGGATTTACACTATTTATTGCGATTATTGGATTGATAGGAATGGTCACTTATTCCGTAGAAAAAAGAAAAAAAGAAATTGGAATCAGGAAAGTTATGGGCGCAACTCCATTTGAAATATTTATGATGTTCAACAAGCAATATGCTATTTTAGGCCTCATCGCCCTGGTGATATCTATTCCCATTTCATGGAGTACTCTTGATCAATGGCTTCAGGGATTTGCGTTTAGAGTAAGTCTGAATCCGACAATTTTTATTCTATCAGGAATCATTGTTATGGTTATTGCAGGCCTTAGTGTAGCATATCTATCTTTAAGTGCAGCATCATTAAGACCATCAGAAGTATTAAAAGATGAATAGATTGCTATCGATATATTTGTGAAATTATAATTAAACAAAATAGAATTCTATTTTCAAACAACTTTATACAATGTCAAAAAAATACTTAGGAGAGTTTGAAGAATCAGTGCTTACAATGGTTGC
>JAJCYJ010000885.1 GCA_029262975.1 Saprospiraceae bacterium | reverse complement strand
TGACTTCAGAACTGCTCTGGGCTATCCTATTGAATTCATTCCAGAGACTAATCCATATATTTTGCAAGTTGGTGACAAGATGAAGGTCCAACTTCTTAGGGATGGCAAACCTTTGCCCAACCAACTGGTTTATTCTGGGTTTGCAGGCGCAGCCAGTAGTCATCAACATGAATCTAGCGCAGTGGCAGAGGCACAAGAAGGGCATGTGCACGATGAGCATGAAATGAGAACTGATGCCAATGGTCTGGTTGAAGTTAATGTCGATCATGGTGGTCAGTGGTATCTGCGCACTATTCATATGACCTTGTCAGAAGAACCGGGCCTGACACATGAGTCTAATTGGGCCACTTTGACATTTGAAGTCGCTGGACCGGTGCACAGTCACAAAGGATTTACCACGTATATGTATTGGGGTGGTGGGCTAATCTTGATCCTTGGATTGTTCTTTTATTTTAAGAAGGGTTAGAATTACGAAAGAAAGCGGGATGAAATGGTCAGACTATGGATTTTCTGCTTCAAGGCCGTATCAATTCAATCAGTTTCCGTATTTTGAACCGAAACTAAAACGAACTGACAATGAAAAAATTAATTATAGCCAGCTTGGTTGGAGGAATTATCCTTTTTGTTTGGCAATCATTATCCTTTATGATGCTGCAATTGCATAGCTCACAGATGCAGTATACACCTCAACAAGATGAAATTTTGGCTGTATTGGAATCTTCAGGAATTGAAGAAGGAGATTATTTCCTGCCAACTACACCTACTACAGCTCCTTCCGCAGAAGTTCAAGAAGAATATATGGGAAAATATTGGGGCAAACCATGGGCTCGGATCTCATATCACAAGGCATTAGACATGAATATGGGGATGAGTTTATTTCGTGGATTTGTAATTGACATATTTGCTGCATTTCTTTTAGTCTGGCTGTTGTTGAAATTCGCAGAATTTAATATGAAAACATCGGTTATGGCCTCTCTGGCTATTGGTCTCATCGGATATCTGACGATCAGCTATTTGAATTCTGTTTGGTTTGAGACCAGTAGTATACCCGAATTAATCGACACGCTTGCTCAGTGGGGATTGGTGGGTGTATGGTTGGGATGGTATTTGAAAAGGTAGCGATGATTTGTAAAAGTGACGCATGAACACATTAATTTAGTTTGATGGGTCAGAATGATTTATGGGGACTATTTCTTTCAGGGATATTATAGACCTTTTCACCAAAGCGGAAATGCTTCCAGATCGAGAATGGTCGTTCTTTTATAACTCAGAAAGCGAGGAATTCAACTTTGTTGCCAGGGGATTCTTCTCAGGAGCCCGAGGGCTGTCTATAAGCATTAGTTATTATCGAGAATTGATATTGGCCTGCAAAGAAGTATTAGCCGCTAATGATAATGAACTGTCAAATTCTAAATAAGTGATGAGACTGATTCTTTTTTTAAAGATTTTTATTCTAACAGAGTTTCGGCAAGTTCAACAAAAATTCATCTAATATAAATAACAATGCTGGCAAAAAGATATAAATATGATAGGACGGAAAAGAGCATTCCTTTTGGAGCACTTTCCATAAAAAATTGAAACCTACTCCATGATTGTCTATTTAAGAAGATTTAGAAAATCATTAATAAATTCGGACTCTATGCGCAAATATGTTATGTATGCGTTCGGTGAAATAGCGCTGATAGTAATCGGTATTTTGTTGGCTTTACAAATCAACAATTGGAATGAGTGGAGGAAGGAGAGCATCTTAGAGGAAAAACTATTCACTGAACTCTTCCAGGAATTTGTAAGAAATCATGATTACAATAAAGAACTTTTACACTCATCTTTTGAAACACACAGTGAATTTATTGAAGAATTACTCTTAGAAAATCAAATATTGAATATTGATTCATTTGTCATAAAGTACAAGGATCACTGGCCAATTGAAAAGTACTCCTTATTAAACTATGTCTATGGATTTACAGATTTTTATGACCCTCCAATTAATTTCTACAGAACTTCGGTCAATGACGGAACGATTTCAATAATTAAAAAAAAGAAATTTGTCTTCGGGTTGGAAAGTGTATATGAGGAAGGGAAAAATCAATTGGAAAGATTATACATTAAGGAAACAAATATTAATGGCGTGTTACAAAAGTACATTTCGGATAAATATGGTCAGTTTTTTGAAGAAAATCTAGATATAAATAGCGGAACATGGGGAAACAATGTTACCAAAGCTTTATTAAAAGAATTAGTTAAAGATGGTCAGTTGAGATATCAACTTTTTATCAAGTTGACAATTCTTAAATCAAAGGCAGGAATATTGGAAAATATAATTTCTCATTCTCAAAAAATTATAGACGAATATGGAGAGAATTAAAGCTTTGAAAGGTACGACTCAATTCTTGGCATTTATGATTTTTACCAAAAGGCCAGCATCTAAAACTCAAGTCAGCTATCTCGACGCACAGTATGTTTTTTTTTAGAACCTAAGAACAACGAGAAATAATTTCCTGAAGCAATCTCTGATAGATTAGATATAATAGACCTACATTTAGACGCATTCAATTTGCTGAACACCGTTTACTAACCATTTTATTTGAAATGCTCCAACACATGAATACTTCCTTGGTTACAATTATTATGCTTGCAATATCAATTCCTATGATTGCGCAATTGCGCCTCGATGTAGATGGAGATGCCAGAATAGCAGGAAAACTAAATGTTAGCTCAACAGGCATCGGAAATATCTTCA
>JAJCYJ010000884.1 GCA_029262975.1 Saprospiraceae bacterium | reverse complement strand
TGAATATATTCATAGTAAGTCTCGAAAAAATACTAAAAAGTATTTAGAGAATAGTAATGTTGTTTTAGATTACGGATGTGGAACAGGTACAGTATCTTGTGAAATTGCCGACTATGTTAAAGAAATACACGCAATTGACATATCATCAAAGATGATTGAAATTGCTAAAGAAAAAGCAGTCGATAAAAAAATTGAAAATATCACTTTCTCTCAAACGGATATTTTTGACGAAAAACACAAAAAAGAATCTTATGATAGAATACTAGCTTTCAATATGCTGCATACTATTCCTAACCCCAAAGATGTGGTACAAAGAATAGATGAATTATTAAAGCCTAATGGGTTGTTTATTTCTGTAACACCTTGTTTAGGAGGTAAATTGTCATTTTTAGTTGGTTTACAAATTCGGCTTGTTCAAATAATGTGTAAAATTGGAATAATCCCGGTTCCTATAAGAAGACTTAAAAGTTCTGATTTAGACGATTTAATCACGAATGGAAATTTTCAGACTGTTGACACTGAGCAGATTTATAAAGGGGCATCTAGTTATTTTATAGTGGTTAAGAAAAACAGTAAAAAATAAAAAGGTGCTAACAATGTATATAAAAAATAGGCAAGATAATGAGATGGTGTTGAAAAACCGGACAGTAAAATTCTTAAATTAAGTGTCCGGCAAAACCGCACCACCTCAACTCACGTTCCAGTCAACTCTAAAAAAATAAATCAAGACGGATGAAATCAATCCTGCTAATAATATCAATTTCAATAATTTCAAATTTGCTTTTTGGGCAATTCAATGAAACAATCCGAGCAGGAAGACCTGGGCAGGCGATTGGGGCATTTTCGTTGGGCGAAAAGGTGATTCAAATCCAATCGGGAATTATGATTAACCAAATTGATGAAGCAATGACCGAGACCCATTCTCTATCGGAAAATACGGTAATACGGTTGGGAATATTCGAAAAATTTGAAATCAGCGGTGTAATAAATTGGCAAACCGAAAATATAATGTTCAATGGAACGGAAGTAAAAAGAAAAGGAATTAGTGATACACAATTCGGGGGCAGGATAAACATTTTGGAGAACAAAGGGGCTGTTCCTGCAATTGGTCTGCAGGGCAGGGTCTTACTCAAAGTACAGAACAACGATTTCAAAAGAGAAAATTTGGGAAGTATATTTATTCTTGCTACAGGAAACAAAATCACAGATTGGCTTTCCATGGGAACAAATTTCGGGGTAGTTTGGAGTGGCAACAATACTGACCCAACATCCTTGTACATCCTTAACTTCTCTTATGGGATAACAGAAAAAATTGGAGGTTTCACGGAGCTTTATGGAAATTTCAATGATTTTGCCACAAATTATGATGCTGGAATTTCCATTTTGGTCAACGATAATTTACAACTGGATTTTTCGGGCGGCTGGCAGGGTGACAACGGAAGGGATGATTGGTTTTTAGATGCAGGTGTTTCTTGGCGATTTCATTGGCGAGAGAAAATTGAAAAATAAATAAAGAAGAACGAACACTTGTAAAAGGGCCATTTCGTTTACTGCGGATTATTATCATTTTAATCCTTTTACTGAAGATGGTAATAGTGATTATCTAAAATGTACATTCCATAAATATTGATTTATCGTGAATTCAGCTTGATATTTCATTGGCATTTCTGATTTTTATTACAGGTTTAATCGGAAGCGTTATTACACTTTTTTTGTTTTAAGCATCGGAAACCAAAGTAGAATTATATTTGTATGTAGAAGTTAAGAAACTAACTGAATTGAACAAAATAACGACAGGCTAACAACGTGTTTAAAATCAAAGTGGCTAAAGACCACTATCCTTCATACACATACCGTTAAACAAAATAGGGAAAAGAAAGGAACAACTCAGGTCAAAATGAGTCCTACCATAAAAGCAGAATTTGATTTGGCAAACCCATCAAATAATTGTTCAAATCCAATATATATTGGTTCTACGCCCTTTCTATCTAACTGCTCATCAAGTTAGCTCATTTTTAATACACCCGTGGATGTCTTGAGTTTACAGTGGGTAGACCAATATTTATAATAGCTCTTGGTATTCGTTCATTTTTTTCATTCGCCAAATGAAGGAGCGCTCTTCAATTTTATTGTAGTCAGAGTGCCAGAGCACTCTGAAGCAACTGAACCCGAAGGGAGCATGGGCCTCTTATGCCAACCCACCCGCTTTCGCGCTTCATTTGATCCTGCATATCCTAATTGATTTCTCACATTTAGATGAGATAAGTGAATGTTTATAATTGGATTTAATCATTATGACCCACTTTAAAAGACTAAGAGCCTATATTTTCTTGTTTGATAAAAAATGAAATAAATAAATCACTGAGTGGTTTTGTACTTGGATTACTTTGCTTAAATTAAAGGGATCATCTGAGTAGTTACAAAAGAAAAGATTTTCGAAACAAGCTACTCATAAATAATATTGAAAATTATGCTCTTACAGATTATCAAATTGAAATCCAATCTTCCTGAAGATGAACTCTTAAATAAGGCAAAAGAAAGGGAGCCTCAGTTTAAAGTGATTCCTGGGCTATTGCAAAAATATTATGTGAAAACTGACCAGCCAGGACAATATGGAGGAATTTATGTTTGGGACGCTCCTGAATCCCTTCAATTATATCGAGAATCAAATTTAGCCAAAAGCATCCCTGAAGCATATGAAATTGTAGAGGCCCCCAATATTGAAATAATGGATATTCTTTTTCAATTGAGAAATGAATAAAAAACAGTACCTTACAAATGACATATCAATCATGACTGGCAGTACAAGAGGAGCACCAAGCCAACGCGCAGCCAGCACGTCGTATAACGGGTACGTTTCTTGGAATTAGAAGAGAAAAATGATAAGTAGATCAATGGTTGGTTGACTAAAAAGCGAATATCTTCTAAGAAAGAACAGCTCAAAATAACTATCGCAAAATCTGTCTCCGCTATCGTAAGCTCTTGTACGGAACATTTATTTCACGGGCCTCTCTTCTACCCCCATCTCCGGATCTCGCACATTCACCATTCGACATTGCAATCCGGTAATTCACTTCCGATCTGTCTATAAAAGTTCATCTTAACTGAAAATGCAAAAATTGCTCAGGACGGAAGAACAGCCTCCCATCGTATAGAATTCATCCATTCGATTTCAGACTTCGACATCATCAAATAATCACCTTTATTCCATGCTCACTCCATCACTTGGATTTTATTCATATTAGCGAAACGGGTAGTGTGAAAGGGTGAAAAATACGTTACTGTTTGAGCCCCGGCTTCATCCGTGAGTCTTCTATTCCCACAGCCGACTGGGAAGTTCAACAAATAATTTGTCTACTATTGAACGCCGACAACAATGCGTTCTACAATTTTTTTGGCAGTTGTTATCGTTGATAAATCTTTAAATATTTCTCCCGATTGTCCAGAGTGATGCCCTCTTCCTATTAAGTCCATGAGATAATAGTTTCTATCATCAAACATGTCTATTGCTGCAGCATATACTAGTGATGGTTGCCCCAATTGCCCAGTTCCACTATGATATACTTCGTCATCTGGAAAATCAAAATCGGAATAGTATTTATTGTCATCAAATGCTACATTAATTTCTACTTTCAAATGAATTTTTGAAATCTCATCGATAGAGGATTGCAATTTAAAATTATCTATAATCGTAGCTCCTGTAATTGCATCGGGAAAATCGTCTTTATTGGAAGGAACATACATGCCATCTGAATATCTCACTCCTCTTTTATGAGACCAAACTGGTAGCGCATTGACCCGTCTATACTCTCCTACGGCGTCTTTTGATTCAGCAAATTCTTTAAAATTCTCCTTACTTCTCCCCCCAAAAAAAAGGCCTTTGGCCGTGGCTTTAGACACAAAGAGCGTCTCGATATAATTCTTGTTTTCGTCTTCTACCCAGACAGCCATTTGAGGATGCCAATAATGTTCAGATCGCAATAAGTCTATTGTGAGGCGAACATCTTTATTCATATTCATTTCAATAATTTCATATTCAGAGTGGTTGAGCTCTTGCTTGCCTGTTGCTTTTGATTT
>JAJCYJ010000883.1 GCA_029262975.1 Saprospiraceae bacterium | reverse complement strand
TCAAATTAAGAATAAGACAGCAGTCACTTAAATTTGAGTTATTGGTTATCCGTAACTCTTTGGAAATGACAAAGATGTTTGAAAGGGAGGCCAAGTCAATTAATGAACCATTATTATCTATTATTATGTCGTTGGTGATGGCTGAAAAGTTAGAAATGGCACTTATATCAGTTAATTGATCGTTACCACGCAGAACAATATTCTTAATTAGATCATTTTCCACCCCAGTTAGAAAATCTATATTTACTAATTGACTATTATCGATAGTCAAGGAGCCAGTAAATTTCTTTACTACTGGCATTTCGATTTTTTGAAGGCCTGGTTCATTTATAAAGACTTCAGAGACTTCAGATAAATATTTAAGAAAATCAAACTTCAATTTTTTAAAATCATTTCGCACTAATGAAATACTGCCATCTAACAAAGAATCTGTAGCAATCGTAAGTTGATTAAGAATATGGTTATCGGTTATTGTTACATGTCCGTACTTAATGTTACCTAATGAAATTATCTCCAAATCTGAATTTCTTTGTATCTCAACACTTGAGTCGAATAAACTAGTCATCTCTATTTTCTCTAAAACATCATTTTGTGAAATATTTATTCTCCCTGAAGTTTTGAGATTGTTTAATCTTAATGTGTCAATTCCACTACTCTCAATACGAAGGAATCCAGTCTGTAAAAGACTTGGGATGCTTAAACTCTTTAACTTTGGACTACCAAAAATATCAATTGATCCATTAAAACCTGTTGAGTCCAAATTATTTATTTCTAGTCTTTTCAAAGAGTCCATAAATCTGAAGTGCATCGTATGGGCATACTTGACATTATTCAGCAGAAGAGTCGATACATGTGTGCCTTCAATGTATAAATTATCAATTGAATCTATCATATTTAAAAATGTTAGATCGTAAATTGAATCAGGACCCGAATAAGGCCGTATCTGTAATGAGGCGGAGATCAAATTAGTACAAGGACCAAAAGCATTTACATCCGACTGTGTATATAAGTTGAAACTTCCTTCACAGACCTGAGTCCAACAAATATTCAAATAAAATAAGGTGAATAATGAAGTGATCAATAAAATACGATTTGGCATTTTTTTGCTTTGAATCTTTTTATTTAGTCTGATAGATTGTGAAATACAATATATAATTCTATGGATAATGTCTACTTATTAATTGAAATATAAATATTTTAATAGTCGAAATATGAAGAATGCCAATTTATTTGACTCTTGCAGTCCCCTTCAGGACACATAACACCCCAAGGTGTATCAAAATTCCGACCCCCTATTTATTACAAATCTCTTAGGGATTAAGGTTATATAAACGAGAAAGGACCAATATGGGAAGAAACAAGACCGGTATTTATGAAGTAATGGAGTGTAAGAAAATTAATCTCTCATATCTCATAAAGAAAAGATTACTCGTAAAAGGACAAGTAACAGAATCAAAGATGACATGGTCCGCACGAGGGGAGACTACAGGCCAAATAGAGATTGAATGTGGTTATCTTCCAGATGATAAATATTTAAGACTTAGATACACGATTACAGATAGATACGACCGTAAAGAAAAGGATTATGACTACAGAATCGAGTTAGTCGGTCTACCATCTAATTTAGGCAAAGGAGAGGTATTATATATGATGTGTCCAAGTGGTTATGATGTCATGTGTAGAATCTTATATATGGCCTACGATGCAAAAAAGTGGTATTCGAGGAAGTTTTATGAAATTAGGGGTGCACCATTATATTACCCTTCCCAGGCCAGATGTAAAGAAGACTATATGTTTCACAGACGCCACAAATACGAAGATCAACTAAACAAAATATGGGGGAAGAAGAACTTTCATCATATACATAAAGGGAAAAAAACGAAGGCGCTAATTAAACTTGAACGGTTAGAGGCTAATTATGAGTATTGGTCCCGGGTGAGTGATCGGAGGTTTGAAGAGAGGGTAGGGAGGTTATGGTAATGAAGGATAAATTATAGTATTTATCATAAATGACATACTGAGACTGTGGTTATCCACATTTTTTTATGAACATAAATAATTGGCGGTGGAATTGAGGTCATTTGAACATATATTGACTCTAATTAAAGCTACAAAACAACATTTAATAATGTTCTCATCCTTGTTTTAATTCTGTGCTATACTGAATAGACACACTTTATAAGGTACGGGAGATCATCAATTTTTGGTATGGTCAAATTAGCCCACTATTAGCCCCATTTAGAATCACTTAGTCAGCAACTTTTACTTATAGAAGGGTTTTTTAGTAAGATAATTTCGATTAAGGTGAAGATTTTGCTGATATTTATGCATTCATTGTACAAAAGAATAAGGGGTAATAAATGTTAGTATTTGACAGAACGATCACTTCGATATTAAAGGAAAGATTATTAGCCATTGAGGATTATCTGAAGACTGATGTGATTTTTTATTTTGGCGAAATTCATCCTTCTTATGATAGATTATTTCGTGATTTTATTGAAGAATTGAAGGAAACTGATCCTGATTACAAAAAACTTACAATAATATTAAATACCCCTGGAGGAAGCGCAGAAGCCGTAGAGAAAATAGTAGGAATTATTAGACACCATTATAAGGAAATTCATTTTATTGTTCCTGATTATGCAATGTCGGCAGGTACAATATTCTGTATGTCAGGGGATAAAATACTAATGGATTATTCATCGTCTTTAGGTCCTATAGATCCTCAAGTCTTTAATGGATCACATTATGTACCTGCATTAGGATACTTAGATAAAGTTGAGGAATTAATAGAAAAGGACAGGAATGGAACTCTTACTAAGGCTGAATTTGTTATCTTACAAAATCAAGACCTTGGAACACTGAGGAGTTACGAACAAGCTAAAGACTTGAGTATGTCATTACTAAAAGAATGGTTAGTCAAGTATAAATTTAAAGATTGGACGCATCATAGAACCGATAAAGTAAAAAAGGAACAAAAAGTTACCTTAGAAGAAAAACAACAAAGAGCAGAGGAAATTGCAGCACAATTAGCCAACAACAAGCATTGGCACAGTCATGGGAGAATGATTGGTATAAAAACTCTTACTGGTTTTCTAAGACTGGAAATAGAAGATTATTCGTTAAATCCAACTTTAAGAGAGTTAATTCGGAACTATAATGATTTACTTACTGAGTATATATCAGAAAAGAATTTCAGAGTATTTCTGCACAGTAAAAACTCAACATAATTTAAAGAGAACAATTGTACACTTAAAATAGTCACTAACAGAAATGGGAAAGTTGGAACAAAAACTAAAAAAAGTATTAAAAAAGAAATCAGTATTTGAAGAATCATCCGATTACAAGAAGTTCACTGATTTTTACCTTGAAATGCAAAGAGAAGGATTGGTCAGACCTAAAAAGTATGATTTGCCTCCATTAGATACTATAGGCAAAAGAAAGTATCAATCTAAATGACCTCAATAAGGAAGTAACTATAAAAATATCAATAAAGTACCCCCTATTGTACCCCGATCTATTTATTTTAACATAAAACCTTTATAATCAACAAGATATAGAGGTCTGCTCCCGACCTCAATGATAAGAGCCTTGCAGCGCAGCTGCAGGGCTCTTTTATTTTGAGCGGCCCGGAAAATCCCATTTTCCGAGGTCGAACAAAATAAAAGAGAGTTTGCCCTTGGCAAAGGCTCTTATCATTGGTG
>JAJCYJ010000882.1 GCA_029262975.1 Saprospiraceae bacterium | reverse complement strand
GGAAGAGTGGACAGGTTCGGGGCCCTCACGTGGAAACAGTCTGAACTTTTATAATCCGCAATCAAAGATGTGGCAGCAAGTTTGGGTAGATAACTCTGCCAACCCTCTGTATTTTGACGGTGTCGCAGGACAGGACTCAATGATATATACTGGTAGTTCTTTGAATCAGGCTGGTCAAAAAGTGATGAATGAGATGATACTATCCAAAATTAATGACAATAAGGTACGACAGTTCTGGAGACAATCCTTTGATTCCGGAAATACCTGGACTACTGCCTTTGACGGATATTACAACCGGAAAAAATAACCTTAGGGGAGTAAAGGTTGTCCATTCATCGCCATCGTATACAAATAACTAATCACGCCAGCATATACCACTGCGGCAATAACTGATAATGTCCGTCGGGTCACTATAGAAAAGTCTGTCTTCTTCAATAAATAGTACGCAAATAGCGGGATGAGCTGTATCGCATGCAGGCCTAAGAAATGTGCGATGCGTAAGTCTCCCCCAATGGTACTCCAATTGGTAAAAGGAAGTCCGGGACCACCATCGGCTACTCCGACGGAATGAGCTCCATTGGTAATCATCATACCACCGACTGCATTGCCAATAATAAAAACAAAGAATGCCATCCTTAGTGAAAGAAGATATACACTGTCCAAGGCAGGTTTCTTAAAAAGAAATCGTAGAAAAGTGACGACAATGGCAAATGTATTAATGGCAATCATAAGACCCATAATAGAAAAGAGGATACTGTCAAATCCGGTATCCCTGTTGAAATGAGAGAGTGTAGCTCTCGAAGCCTGGTATAATATAACACTTATCTCAAGGGACATTGTGATTGCGATCGTCCAACTGATACCTTTTATCCATTTTCTGCTATTTGGCAGATCAAACATAATCCATCCGAATGTCCAGGCATATATGCCTATCGATAGACAAAATTTCATTGGTTTGATCCATGGATTTATGCCTAAAACTTCTCTTGTATCCAAAAATAGAGGAAGGAACAGCAACATGAATAAGACAAGATTAATCAGGCCGATTCGGTATAACAGACTGTTGCGAAAACGCAACTCCGCCATCCAGCTAAAAATTTTCATGGACTACTTTTTTAGTTAGAATAGCTCTTAAAATTAGATAGAGTAATAATCCTACAGGTCCAAGCATGAATGTCAGAAAGAGACAAGGAATCAAATACCATCTGTTGATGCCATGTTTTTTAGCATCTCCGACTTCCCATGACCCAATCCAAAGATCAAAAGCCAGGTAGTGGACCCATCCTGCAAGGGTGGACTTAGGGTCAGTAAACAGACCCATTACTCCTTCGAGAGAACCAAATGCTGAAAAGTCCATACTTCCTCCTGGTGCAAGAAAGACGAGATACAGATATAAAACTGATAGTAAGATACTTACTAAACCATATTGAACAATAGGACGGGTATATTTCCAATAAGGAACTAGAATCAAAAGAATCCATCCGATCATCGCCAGATTACCGGCATATCCAAAGAGTAAATCGTATGTCATGAAGGAAGATTTGGTGTTTAATAAAGGAAAGATAATGATAAGAGTCTTACGGAGGTGCATAAGTGGCAGAATGGACTCATTTTTGCCTTAAATAATGAAAATTACACAATTGGCCCATACAACACCTACACGAGCCCAAATCTCCCGGAGTGCGATTCGCAGAATGAATATAGAGATGCGTCATCTTTTAATGCGAGGCTCTTATAAACCAGTGGGTAGATCAGGGGAAGCAATGATAGAAGCATTATTGGCCATCAACCCCGAGATATATGGTTCGATAGCGGATCCTGAGCATGTGGAACTTAATGGATTGTTATATGTCTTTCAAAGATTGCCACAAGGCATAGAACAATGCAGGTATATAAAATTGATAAGTAGAGAAGGATACGAAGATTCTAATTTCAAACCTATCATCCCAAGTAAGAGAAGGCGTAACTGTTATCGAATTGATAATGAACAAATGCTTATTGAAATGACACGGGGTGGAAGTGATGTCTATGATGTCCTAACCCACCTGACCTTCATGTATCACGAAGCTCAAAAGATAGGCAGAAATGCATTGAACAATCGCAATCAAACTAATCGAACATGGAAAATGCTCAAGAAGATAGTTGAAAATGACGAACTCACCCCGACACAGGAAGAGATTGCGCTTTCTTATCTGAGTACTTTGTTGGGTCGGACTTTTGATGAAACTGCTTATGCCCGTGATTCCTTTAAAAAGTCAAGTGATATCAACGATTTGTATTCTATTTGTTACTGGTTAGGAAGATTAAGTATAGAAGAAACATTAGAAAAAAATGACCGGGAGATAAGTTTTTCTACAGCATTGAGGGAACAACTTGGACATCATACGTATGGAGAAAGATGGGCCAGCAGGATCAAAGAGTATCTCGTTTCACAAAATCTCATTGGAAGAAAGACACATATCATAAGTGCGAACATGCATAGTGTTATGAATTGCCTCTATGCGAAAGATGCCTTGGGCAAAAAATATAAATCTAAGAGCCTTCTGGAAATCGCGAATGAGCTGAGTGTCAGCTCAAATCAAAATTTGCGAGACAAGGTGATGAAATATGCCTTGAAAGGAGGCATGAGGCAGCTTCGCGATGATAGTGGTACAAATATTCCAGTTCAAATTATTGATTTATCTACTTTGGACATAAGTCAATTATCTCTTGATGTTGATATCAGTAATAAAGATATCTCCCGCGATGATGTAATCATCGTTATGGACTACGCATTTGGAGAGCAAGCTTACGAGACAATGGACGAACTCTTAAAGCCCTGGGATACGCTTGATAAAAAGATAAAAATGAATGTTGAATCAATCAACATTATGGGCAAAGCCGGAATTCTCAAAGGTGGAAAAGGAGATATCATGATACCCACAGCACATATATTCGAAGGTTCTGCAGATAATTATCCGTTTACAAATGAGTTGTCTAATGACAATTTTAAGCAAACTAAGCTTAAAGTATTTACCGGTCCGATGATTACTGTCCTGGGGACTTCCCTTCAAAACAAAGATATCCTGAGTTATTTTCTTCACTCGTCCTGGTCAGCAATTGGCCTTGAGATGGAGGGTGCTCATTATCAAAAAGCGATTCAAGTTGCTTCTAAAATAAGAAATAGTATTTCTTCTGAGGTTCGATTACGCTACGCCTATTATGCTTCGGACAATCCTCTCGAATCAGGCAGTACATTAGCTTCCGGTAGTCTTGGGCTCGATGGTGTTGCTCCCACTTATGCTATCACAACTGAAATCTTGAAAGGGATATTAAACCTCTAAAGTTGATCAGTACATCAACTTTAGATCAAAAAAAAAGCAATACTCATGAGTACTGCTCTTAAAAAAGTAATTTTCCTTAATAAGCTTATGCTGGGAAGTGATTCATATGATCTAGTATTCCTCCCATTATTGCCAAAGTAATTAGCCAATATCCCGCATTGATTAGCATATTCGTCCATGACTTTTGTTCGAACAATCCATTTGTAATAAAGATTGGAATCACAAAGAATAGACTGATAATAACACCATGAGCTGCACCGTGTTTGAATGTATCAAATTCTCCTTCCTGGCCTGCACCGTTACAGAAGTTCAACATAAAGAATGCGATCAGAAATGACATAACAATTGATACACCAAAGACAACAGCCATATTGGCCTCTTTTGCCTTTTCTTCAGTCATGCCAATTGAGGCCATCCAGGCTTTTCCAAATAATGCCTTGTGATAATAAACAAAGCCCATCACCATTGGCACCAACGTAGCCAAAATAAGAGATAACCAATTTACATTTTCCATTTTAAAGAGTTTTGTTAAGTCAATTTTAAGCATTTAAGGCCACAGAACAAAATTTTATCATATTATTCTTATCTATGATATTATTAGGGTTTGCCATATAAATTAGTAATTTTTGTACTTAAATAAATAGATTTCACCATCTTTTAAAAAGGGACTAACCAAAATATTTCATGATACATATTTCAGTCAATAGCATAAAAAAAGAGTAGTACTAATAAGCACTACTCTTTCAGATTTATTCTTCATTAGGCCTCAAGAGAACCTATATACTAAATACATTTTACTTTGGGATTACGACCACTTTTATGGCATTCGGCCCTTTCGGTCCCATTTCTATTTCAAATGAAACTTTGTCATTTTCTCTGATCTGATCTGCAACATTATTAATATGAACGAAAATGCTCTCTTTGGTTTCGACATCAGTAATGAATCCATAACCTTTCTCCTCATTAAAGAATTTTACGGTACCATTACGGACAACTTCCATCGGCACATCAATGCGCTGTGGTACTCCCAAGACAATATCTTCTGCCTTAACTTTAAGTTTTTTACTTGGATCTGGTGGTGTAGATGTTAGATTACCGTTTTCATCTACATAGGATATTTGGTCTTCAAACGAAAGTTTCCCTCTTTCCGCTTTCTCCATTTTGCGCTGTTCTCTGCGCTCCATTTTATCCTTTTTTTTCTTTCTGCGTTTTTTTTCTTTCTCTTTTTTACTAAATGTTTCTTGAGACTTAGCCATATTCAAAGGTTGGTTAAAAAATGATGTTCACTAACGATGAAAAATCTGTAGTAAGCTAATTTGATAAATCGCCTACCTCCTCCCTAATTCAATAAGGAGCTGCAAATTTACCAAAAATAAAACAAATTCTCGACTGAAAATTATATCCGCAATTCCTATTAATCAGACAAGGTAAACCCGAATTTTTCTCTTTTTCAACCTGGCATTATTGACCCTCTTAATGAGCCCTTCAGCTTCTTTTTCCTTCACCGCTGCAAAAGCACAGTCTTGTTTTAACTCGATAATGCCTAAACTATCTTTTGCTAATCCGCCTTCTTTCATAAATAAGCCCACAATGTCCCCTTTGGAAATTTTGTCCTTTCTTCCACCTGAAATGAATACAGTTTTCCAATTTGAAGGCTTTGGCAAAGTCCCTCCATTTATGTGCTGAACTTCAGTTGTCGTAATAAAATCCGGCAATACTTCTTCTTCCCATTTTATAACATAGGCAGTTCCATCACTTTTCATTCTCGCCGTTCTGCCATTCCTATGAACAAATTCCTGCAATCTCTGCGGCAGATGATAGTGTATAATAAATTTAATTTCTGGGATATCCAATCCTCGAGCCGCCAAATCAGTAGCTAATAACAAATGGTGTGTGCCATTTCTAAATTTTATGAGTGCTCTTTCACGATCTATTTGGTCAAGTCCTCCATAAAAGCATCCATGATCAATACCTCTTTCAAATAGAAATTGACTGATACGCTGAATGCTATCTTTGAAATTACAAAATATAATTCCAGGTTGACTACCCAGATAACAAAGTGCATCAAATAGAGTATTCAATTTATCCTTTGAAGAAGACAATATTAAACGAACATCCAATTTTTCAATTGTATCTCCTAAATAATCCAAAAACACCGGACTTGTCAACCCTACAAATTTCGGTATTTCAATTTCATTAGTGGCCGAAGTAAGTATTCGTTTTTTTAAGCCAGTTAATTGGAATACAATTTCTTTCATTTCATCTTCAAAACCAACTTCAAGTGATTTATCAAATTCGTCAAGCACCAAAGTCTGAATATGCGATATTCCAATTGTTTTCCTCCTCAAGTGGTCCATTACGCGACCAGGTGTGCCTATAAGAATGGCAGGTTCATGAGCCAATTCCATTTTATCTTTCGAAATAGGGCGACCACCGTAGACAGCATTAATTTTAAATCCTGATCCCATGTTACGTGCCACTTGTTCTATTTGGATCGCTAATTCTCTTGAGGGCACGAGTATGAGAACCTGCACTTCATTACAATCATTATTCAAAGATTCTATAATAGGAAGAAGAAATGCAATCGTCTTACCAGTGCCAGTAGGTGAACAAAGGATAACATCAGTTGCAGTGCGGATTGTCTGAATTGAATCCACTTGCATTGGATTCAATTCTTCAATATTGAGTTTTTCTAAAATCTCGACTTGATCTTTCCTGGAATTTGACATAGCACAAAGGTACACCCTAATATTTGAGTAGCGAAAGGGATCTTCTGCCTAATTATCAAGCAATAATTTAGAAATTGACACCAGAACAGAAGTTCGTATTAATGCCACTTAATTTTCGCCCATTTATGACGTTTCTCAGCTCCGAGAAAACTCCATGCCACAATGCGACTCCTCTTGTTTCCTTGTCCCATATTAATTGTCTCTACATCGCGGACATTGCTTTTCGATAAGACATCATATATCTTATCCAGGTTAATCTCTTTAGAAACCAGAGAAGAAAACCACAAACAAGAATGCGTATAATTGTGACTTTCTTGAATCATATTAGTCA
>JAJCYJ010000881.1 GCA_029262975.1 Saprospiraceae bacterium | reverse complement strand
ACGACTGGTTGTCTTCAAATAGGCATGTATGAACTCAGATTACAGGATGACGATGGATGTGAATATGTAGAAAGCTTCATCATAGATGGTTGTACGCTTAGTATCGATGCATTTTCAACCGATCCTTTCTGTGGAAGCCTTGGTACGATCAATCTGATTACTATATCCGGTGTTGAGCCATTGTCCTATTTTTGGTCAAACGGTGAAACCACACAAAGCATTATGGATTTGGACGTTGGCAGCTATGATGTAACCATCGTAGACACTGATCTGTGTTCTTTATCTCTTTCATTTGATCTTATTGAACCTGCAGCATTCACCACAACAGTTACTGCTCCGGCTGTCACATGTCCTAATGAATTAGTAGATATAACTGTAGAGGCCTCTGATGAAGGATTTCCTCCATTCATATATGAGTGGGATACAACGGAAGGTCTGGTGTCAGATAACCAGCTTTTGGGTGTTTCTCCCGGCACATACAGGGTTACCGTTACGGATGATGACGGATTCGGATGTGCCGTTACAGACAGTATTTTTATCGATAACCTTACCGCCCCGAATTTTACATTGACGCCAGCAGTAGCACCCCGTTGTGAGGGAGATGCTTCAGGTGTTATCAATATTTCAATTCAGTCAAATTCAGACTTCCAACCACCTTTTAATTTTATCGCCTCTTCAGGTGAAGAAGGAACATCAAGTCTAACCTTTTCTCCTGCTAATCTTGAATCAGGAGAACAATGGATCGTGTATTCTACGACTAGCGGTTGTAGTTTTGATACGGTATTCTTTGATGTCCCAATGGGCGAACAAATAATAATAGACACAGCACTATCCTCTTTTGGTCAGATAGAATGTTTTGGAGATCTGGCCATTGTAAATCTTGTAACTTCGACTGGATCAAACGTCACATACGATTGGCCTGCACCTTATAATACAGGAACCGGTAACACAAAAATAGATGTTGCAGCAGGAGAATATGTCATTACATTAACTTCTGGCACATGTATTTCTGAAGATCTAATCACGGTCACTCAACCTGACTCATTTGGGATATCGATTGATCCAAATCTATCTTCATTTCCTTTGTGCTCTGATGATTTAGCCGATTTAGTTACAAGTAGTGTCGGTGGTTCGCTGCCAATATCCTATATATGGGAAGACGGAGATCAAAACTTCGTTAGTAGTGATTTTGACGCTAATGGATTAGCTCCCGGGACTTATTCTGTTACAGCTACTGATGCAAGTGGTTGTATTTCTACGGATATGGTAGAAATAACAGTTAATGATCCTGTTGTAGCATTTATTGGCAACCCTGTTCAGCCCTTTTGTTTTGGAGATCCTGGACAAATATTTGTGGATTCTGTCCAGGGAGGCAGGCCACCTTATCGGTATCAACTAGATACAAATCCAGCTATTGATATTAATGATACTTCTGAGGTACAATCAGGAGATCATGTGATTTCTATTTTTGATCTTAATGGATGTTCAACTTCGATTGATTTTACTATAAATACGCCTGAAATAGTATCTATCTCAATTGCTGGAGATACGGACATAGAATTAGGTAGAACAGGTATTCTCACTTCTGATGTTGTGACGCCAGTGGGCATAGATACTATTATCTGGACAACCAATGGATCTGATCCGAATATCGACTGTCGCACAAGTGATTGTAGTGAGATTGAAATTTCTCCTATCAATAATCAGACCTATACTGCCACGATTACCAATCAGGATAATTGCTCTGCATCTACTAGTATTAATATAAACGTTATAAGAAGTCAGCGTGTATATGTACCTAATATATTCAATCCCAATAGTGTCATAAACAGCCGTCACCAGGTCTTTCAAATCTATGCTGGTTCAGGCGTTGAGTCTATAGATTACTTGCGCATATTTGATCGATGGGGTAATATGGTTCATGAAGAAACTAATTTAACTGTCCGTAATGATGGTTTAGGATCTGGATCCTGGGATGGTACCTTTCGAAATGGAGATAGCGGAAGACCTCTTGAGCCAGGTGTCTATGTATATGTTTTTCAAGTTCGGTTTCTCGGTGAGGATGCCCCGGAAATCCGCAAAGGTGATGTCACGTTAATTAGATAATGAATCGATTTCAGGATTCACATCTCTAACCTTTTTTGGCAAGACAGAAAAGTTCATCTTTAACACAGTCTTTTTTGGAAATGTATTAGCAGCTACAATAAGTTCAACACTCTGTGGTCCATCTTTTCCTACAGAATTATAAGTTACACCTATTTCTCCTTTGTCCCCTTCCGCTATATCAAGAAAGGGATAACTTGGCATAGTGCAACCACATGATGGAGTTACGGACTGAATCGTCAGCGGTATCTTTCCCGCATTTCTGAATTTAAAAGAGTACTTAAACTTTTCTCCTTCGTGTATATCGGGAAGCGCATGCACGATGGAATCAAATTGGATACGAGCGTACTTTCTGGGAGGTGTGATGACAGGTTTTTTATCCACTTCTTTTACTTCAGGTATTTCAGCCTCAAAAGGGGTTTGGTATGTCTGTACATGTTGGGTAGTATCCAAAACTATCTCCTGCTTCGGAACCATGATATTAGTTGGTGTATCTATATTTAATGAAGGTGTAGCAGATTCATTGGATTTCGAATTACCACATCCTTGCAAATAAATCCCCAACCAGATCAGAATAATTGCGTCTTTCGTATTTATACTCATGGAAACACGAAAATACGACGCTAAAACTTCAAGAAAAAATCAAATCGTTTATCAATTTATCTTATCAAGTTTACAGCCCCGGATTTAGAATAAACTTGACTTTCACACTGATAAACGATTTTATAGATATAAGAAGTAGGAGGAGCTGGCGATCCCTGGTAAGTACCATCCCAACTTCCCTGAATATCATTAGTCTGAAAGACACGCCCTCCCCAACGGTTAAATATTTCAAACGACACAAGATCGCTTATCAGAAATCTATTGCTAATGCCATACAAATCATTAATTCTGTCATCATTAGGTGTAAATGCAGAAGGAAGTAGCAGGTCACTACATGTGACAACAGACTGGTCCGCAACACGCACATTTATCTGTTCTACAGAAAGACAATTATCTCCATTTACTGTGAGTGTGTAAGT
Source organism: Saprospiraceae bacterium (assembly GCA_029262975.1). Classification (GTDB taxonomy): domain Bacteria; phylum Bacteroidota; class Bacteroidia; order Chitinophagales; family Saprospiraceae; genus JAJRXG01. The sequence goes on along the minus strand of JAJCYJ010000881.1, from coordinate 1,324 downwards.
CACATCTTCATCCGGTGAAGCAATCGGGTTAAGTATATTAGGATCATTTAGATCTGTGACGGGAGACCAGTTAAAGTCATCACTGCAACTTCCTCCTGTCTCGAGTCTAATGGATGTCCCAGAAAATATGGTCGTATCGCTTGTAACAATTTTGTCAGGTTGGTAGTCTGCGTCATTTACTTCTCTGACAGAGAGCGCTCTGTTGTAAATTCTCAATTCGTCTATAGTACCTTGAAAACCGCTATCTGTATTATTCGCAATATTTTGACAGGGACTATTAGCAATTGTCAACGAGCTGTTCACATTCAGTACCAAATCAGATCTGCCGGCATCTTCACTTGCCAGGACTCCATTGATATAAAGTTTTACTACAGCTCTTTCTTTTGTGATGGCAACATATTGCCAGCAGCTGTTATTATCTGTAAGACCGTCTAATTGTACTTCATTATTCGGAGAATCCGAAAGGACGAATCTAAATCTTTGAGAGCCTGGTAAATATCTGAGTGAAAGAATAGAATCTAATCCACAGCGCTCACCAAGAAATAAAATATCAACTGACTGTGTACCTTGATTTTTAACCTGGATATAGAAGCTTATTGTCCAGTCTCCTCTTAGTACCTCGTTGAGGCCTGAATCAAATTCTGCAAAGTTAGATGTACCCCCAAAAGATAGCCCGTTGACCTGGACACCACAAACACAGCTTAATCCAAATATGATCCCGTCCAATCCCCCAATATTATCACTAAGGGTACAATCATTCATAGTATACTCAATACTTAAGCCCTGCTGGCCATTGAGCTCGGAAAGACATCCGATTAAACAAATCACTAAAGTCATCAAATAGCTCCGAAACATGCATTAATTAACGAATCCGATCCTGATTAATTCTGCCAGAAAAAAAATATAAAAACTCACAAGCATTCCTGCTTTCCAAAAACTTACGGATTTAGAATAACAAACGAGGCTAAACAGCACGGTTGTAACCACCATGAATGGAAGGCTGAAGGTCATTATGGCCTCTGGAATTACGAGATTACCAAATAAAGAAGGTATGGCCATAACAGCATAGGTATTAAAAATATTCGACCCTAAAACATTTCCGACAGCAATAGCGTGCTTACCTTTTCTGGCCGCTGAGACGCTTACGACAACTTCCGGAAGTGAAGTTCCCAGTGCCAACAAGCTCAAAGATATAAGAGAGGGATTTATATCTAAATCCATAGCCATGGATTCAATTGAAGAAACCGTGTATTTGGCAGAGATAAAAATCGCTATACCCGCAAACAAAAGGATGATATATGTTACGATACCAGTTTTGACCTTA
>JAJCYJ010000880.1 GCA_029262975.1 Saprospiraceae bacterium | reverse complement strand
TTCCTTTAACTTCAAACTGGTCATCACCAGAAAGCCCGTACAGTCTTACTTCCCTGGTCTCTGAATGATTAAATGTTCGTTCATAAAGCAAGTCATCTAATGATCCATTTTTTTTGATTTGAAAAACTTGTACATTCAATTTCCCGTCAGCGGTCCGGTTTGCTAGAAAAAATTCATCTTTATTCGTGCCGACAACATCGACATAAGTAGCCAAAAATTTATAATGATCCATGGCCCATTCTTTAAGTTTGGCTTTTCTAGATTTGAATGCTTCGCTATATTCTTCACCCCTTAAAGCCACAATTGGGCTCGGGAGTTTATTAATTGAAACAGTGATGGCCTCGTCAGTTATTCCATTACTCATATGATCGGCGATGTTTATCCAATCTTCTTTTTCCAGTTGGTTCAAATAGCTCCTGTCAAAGTGACGTGCGTTATAGGCCAGGTATTTTAAGTTTTTTATATCGGGTCCAAAAGTTTGAAATTTCCTTAATTCAGGACTTAACAATTTACTGATCGATGGCATTAGGCCCTGGTATCTGAACATCACCTGGTCACGATCCCTTGGTATAGGTTCATAGTAGATATGGGTCTCATCGCTATCATCATGATTCCTTTCTCGAAATGTAGCCCATCTCAATTGGTCATCATGACGATCCCAATCACCGAGATAAATATCCAATAACCGCGATTTCAATACCTGTTCCTGGTGTACATGATATTTCGAAGACGATCTTATGTTTGCCAACATTTTAGAATATGAAATTATTTTTTTGCTGTTGCCAAGCTCTTCTACATCGGCCTGATTGCCCGCAGGTCGTTCTTCAAACAAATAGAGCTGATTACCGTATTCTTCATTATAGTCCCCAAGCAAAGGCTGCTTTGGCAAATAAACAATTTCGGGATTAGTATGATATACCCCTGAAGCATCTGCTAACGGTGGTACGATTAAAGCCGCATAAGGTTGTGAGGCAGCAATCTGGTCCTGGAAAATATCCTGGACAACAGAATTTCTGAAAAGTTCTGGCACCACTTTAACGACTCCTTTTTCAACTGATCGCAAGACATATTCTTTATCATCATTTCGTTCTAATCTAATCGAACGACTGCTCATCCCTCCACCTATCCGTTTGGGACTCAATCCCCCCATTTCTTTTGATAAATTCAATTTTCTAAAAGCCACCTCTGTCCCCCAGTCTTGTCTATACAGATTACCAAATATAAATCTGTGAAACCCTTTCTTTTCATATCGGTTAGAAGCTTGAAGAGATACAACTGATTCATCAAGTGGGTATGGTTTTTCTATGCTACCAAACTCGGGAGATGGGGTTACTATTGTCTCATTGAATTTTTCAATTTCAATATTATCTTCAATTGTAAAATACCTCAATTTGACTTCATCAGAATTATAATATTCTAATTTGGCATATCCTTTCGACTCATCAGAAAAAATTGCCTCCGTTTTTTTAGGCAATCCTGCTGATTTTGATCCAGAACCGCTTTTGACAAAATGATTTTCCTTTTTATAAAAATATTGCAAATTGTGTTCATGCCCGGAAGCGAGAATTACATTTTTTCTTCCAATTAGTAACTTGTTGATTTCACTTCTTAATTGCTTATATAACGGGTGGGCCATATCTTGCCTGGCTCCAAATGTGCTTCTATAAAAGGGATATAGTGAGCCCAGGCCAGGAAGCGGAATCCACAAATTCTTTTTTAATGAAGTAAGGGGAAAAATATGATCCTTTAAAGTATAATAACCATTGTGGCTTCCATCTGAATAAATGGGATGATGAAGCGCTATAATAACGTGTTTCTCGTCGTGCTCATCCAATAATTCTCTCATTTCCTGTATGATGTTATCAGTGTTCTTGTTTTTGCAGGAAGTCTTTTCGCTTTGCTCATCCGTATGAGGATGCAACCACCATTGGCTATCCATTGCGATTAAAACAACGTGCTTTCCCAGTTTTTTAACCTCAGGTCCTGGGCATCCATGATCAGGAATCAAGACATCACCTCTATCAAGAAAGAACTCAACATATTCTTCCTGGGCTTTTATATATTCAATGCCATCAGGATGGGCATTATTCCAGTCATGGTTACCGGGAATAAAAAAGATATCACCTTTAAATTTGTCTACTGCATTGAGTTGAACAAGAAGTTTTTTCTCAGCTTCTTCTCTATTTGCCTCGTCCGTTTCGTACCCTTTAGGTGGAAGACCGTTATGGTATACATTATCACCAAGAAAGATGATTGCAGAATTCTTCTTTTCTGAGGCAAGGCGCTTTTCCAGATTGGCAAATACGGGATCTACCCCATCAAGCTTGGGAGCTCCTGAATCTCCTATAAGGTATACACTATATTTTGGTTGCTCTTGTCCATTACTTATAATCGGTAATAAAAGAAAAAGTAAAAGAGTTAGTTGTTGCAGTGTGGTCATCGTTATAATTTTATAAATGGTTCCCATGCATTTGATCAAATAAAAATCATATTTCTCATCAATGTCTAATTCGGTTCAAAATACAAACCAATGTCTGGTATTGTAGAAAAATGGCCAAATGTGTCTTTCAAAAGTAAAATTGAGACACTGTTTTAGGATTAGTTATCATTGCAACACGACCAGAACGATAATTGTTAAAGATATCATTCTGTTTTTTGGTTCCGACATTTTATTTACTTTACCAATCCTCTTGATTAAGATGATATTTTAATTAGATGGATTCATGAAAAGTGTACTTTCAATCCTAAAGTGTTGGATTGTTCTTTACACATGGAAAAACAATTTATTTGCTACATGGAGCCGTTCTTGATTTTAATGAAAATCAGGCTGAAACCGAAAAACTATTATTATTAAAGACAGTTTCATCAGAGGTATTAGATCGCCTTTACAAAATGTAAGTGTTGTGCTGAAAGACGAAATAAAATATAATAAATAAACTATGCTTCAAGAGTTCGATTTAAGAAATCAAGAAATCAAAATATGGGTTGGAGATCGCCTTTTCGACCGGGCGGAAGCTAAAATTTCTGTCTTTGACAGTGTGGTTCAGGGTGGCGATGCGGTGTGGGAAGGACTTCGGGTATATGCCGGTGGCATTATGCTTCTCGACAGACATCTGAAAAGATTATTTGATTCCGCACATGCCCTTGCATTTGAGGGTGTCCCAACTGAGTCATTTATCAGGAATGCACTGAGATCAACATTGGTGGCCAATCAAATGTCTAAAGACACGCATATTCGATTGACCCTGACACGAGGTAATAAAATAACATCTGGAATGGATCCGAGGGTTAATCAGTCAGGATGTTGTCTCATAATTTTGGCAGAATGGAAACCTCCTGTATATGATAATCAAAAAGGTATCACTGTGTTCACTTCAACAATAAGAAGAAATAATCCAGCATTCCTTGATTCCAAAATCCATCATAATAATTTACTCAATAATATTCAGGCAAAAATACAATCTAACGTTGCTGGCAAGGATGCTGCACTCATGTTGGATTATGCAGGATTTGTCTCAGAATTAAATGGAACGAATATTTTTATGATTAAAAATGGAAAGGTGTTCACACCTAGTGCCGACGCATGTCTACACGGTATCACAAGAGGAATGATCATACAGTTGTGCCAGGAAAACAATATTCCAATAGTGGAAAAGAACATTTCGCTGACAGAATTATATTCTTCAGATAGTGTCTTTTGTACTGGGACAATGGGTGAACTTACGCCTATTATTGAAATAGACGGCAGGGCCATAAGAACAGCAGAACCTTTATTTAACAGGCTCACTCTTCTCTTTGAAAAGGCTATCCCAGCTTACTGTATCCAACCTTAAGAGGCCATTCTGCTATATTGCAATATGGATCTCACGACATTATGTCGCGGGAAGAATTGAATCTTGGGTAAGGCACTGAATGCCCCTTTTAATCTTTTATAAGCGCTCTTCCACTCATTGTCATGCTCGATTGCATATTCTGCTTCGAGATGCTCGAGAGCCGGAAGCTCGTTATAAAGATATTTAATGACTTGGTTTGTTGTGTAATTTTGCGCCATGCGGTAATGTTGGTCCTAAAATGGTGTTGCTTTTTATAAACACTTCTATAAGTGAAAATATTGTGCCACATTCCAAGCCAAGTATAAGAAATTGAATCTTAATAAAATCAATAGGCCATGGGTAATAGTTATATGGTAATCGTCCCTAATATGGTCAGTGGGTCATTGATTTGTGTCAAAGATCAATTTTAAAGAAGTAAAAACATGTATCCCTTTTTCAACTTTGAATGACGACATATGTGATTTCGTCGTCATGCGAATCTCATTAATATTACTTTTACGAAATGAAAAGAAAAGATTGGTCAACATGAGTCAAAATTATTACGTGGCTATTATGGCAGGAGGTATAGGTTCCAGATTTTGGCCGGCAAGTCGAGAGTCAACACCAAAACAATTTCTGGATATAACAGATTGTGGATCCTCCCTGATTCAGCAAACTGTAGCAAGGTTGACAGATCTTATTCCACAAGAGCATATTCTGATTGTAAGTAATAGCATTTATGCAGACCTAATATTGGAACAGCTGCCGATGATTAAGCGATCTCAACTTTTGCTTGAGCCTTCCCGGAACAATACCGCACCTTGCGTTGCCTATACGGCACTCCATCTTAACGCGATAAATCCTGATGCTGTTTTTGCTATGTTACCAGCAGACCAGGTTATTAAAAAAGAGGATGAGTTTCTGAAGGCGATGACTAAAGGATTTGCAAGGGCAGAAAAAGATAATGCCATTGTGACACTAGGAATAAACCCAACACGACCAGATACTGGCTACGGTTATATAGACTATAACGCTGAAGAAAATGACAATGGAATATTTAAGGTGAATTCATTTAAGGAGAAACCTTCGGTTGAAACGGCAAAGAAATATTTAGAAAAAGGTGGGTATGTTTGGAATGCTGGCATCTTCATTTGGTCATCCAAAACAATATTGAAAGCCTTCCGGCAATCAGCAAATCAAATATTACAAGTTCTTGCTCAGGATACATCAAAATACGGTACAAAGGAAGAACAGGCTTACATTGATGAAGTGTATCCTCAGACACAAAGCATATCTGTTGATTATGCCATCCTGGAGCAAGCCTCTAACGTATTTACAATCCCTGTGGATATCGGCTGGTCTGATCTGGGCACTTGGAATTCTCTCTATGCTTTCCTCGATAAAGATAAATACGACAATGTGACGCTGGCTAAGAATACCGCTATATCCGACAGTACAGGAAATCTGATCAGGCTTGGTGATAAAGAAAAATTAATCGTAATAAAAGGTCTTCATGATTTTATAGTTATTGACGAAGGAGACGTCTTGCTTATCTATCCAAGAGGAAAGGAGCAGGAAATAAAACAAATCAGATCTTCTCTTAAGGACAAACGTTTTGCCTGAATCAGCCTATCACATAGCACTAGTCTCTAATACATCCTGGAGTATTTATAATTTTCGTTTGGGATTAATAAGGGCACTTATTCAAGCGGGCCATCATGTCTATGCGATTGCACCCAGAGATGAATACTCCGACAAACTGACGGCAATTGGAGCGACTTATGTGCCTATAAAAATTGACAACTATTCATCCTCGCCTTTTAGTGATCTCAAGACACTGTATATACTGTTTAAGTTATACAGATTTTATAGATTTAATCAAGTTATACACTATACGATCAAAGTCAATATTTACGGATCTATTGCAGCAAAGTTAGCCGGGTTAAAGTCTATCGCTGTTGTTACAGGTTTGGGTAGAACATTTCAGTTTAAAGGCATCACCCAACGTATTGTCCATCTGCTTTATAAAATTGCGAATAGGTGTTCTGATGAGGTTTGGTTTTTGAACGGGGAAGACCAACAAAGATTTATATCAGAAGGCCTTATCAAGAGTAAGCGTACATTCATACTTCCATCTGAGGGTGTTAATACCTCGAGGTATCGCGGGACACCGCTCACTGAAGTAGATAACAAAATTAAAAGACTACTCTTCGCGGGTCGGTTATTAAAGGATAAAGGAATCCTGGAATTTGTTCATGCCGCCAAAGTCATATCGAAAACACACAAACAAGTAAAATTTGAAATAGTGGGTTTTGTAAATCCTAAAAATCCGATGTCGGTAACATTGGATGAAATTGAAGGTTGGCAAAGATCAGGATGGATAAATTATTTAGGGTCTCATGAAGACATTAGGCCTTTTATTAATCGCGCCGATTGTCTGATCTTTCCCTCTTATTACCAAGAGGGGATTTCCCGGATTCTCCTGGAAGCCGCAAGTATGTCGCGCCCGATCATCACAACAGACCAGGTTGGCTGCCGGGAAGTAGTAGACCATAATCAAAGCGGTTTTTTAATTCCTCCTCGTTCAGTAATAGCATTGATCGAAAAGATAAAGCATATCCTTACCCTATCAAGATCTGAATTAGCGGAGATGGGCAGAAAAGGCAGAAGTAGAGTTAAAACCTTATATGACGAAAGACTTATAATTGATATTTATTTTGAAAAGTTATTTAATCTTGAATCAAAAGTCTCTTTGGCCAGCGAAAGAAAAAGGCAGAAGAAGAAGCATTGACGTAGCTTTGCATATATGACCAGAACTCAGGCATTCAAAAACTTCTTAAATTGCTTTTCAAAAGAAAAACTACCTATTACCTTATCAGATGATAACATCGGTTATTTTGATCGCAAGAATCCTCCTTTAAATGTAGATGTTATCAGACAATTTATTAAACCCGGAGAAGGTCAAGACGACGATCTGACAGAATATGTGGCATGCTGTCAAATACCGGGAACTGAGACTTTTCACGCAATCATCTACTGGAGAGGGATGATATTAGAATATGACTATATACTTGCCACTTATAATAAAAACGGTGTACTGATCAATAAAAAAATTATCGCAGGTGTGCGATCAAATGGTCAAAACGTACTCCGCTCCGTGGCCACAATAGATGAAGATTGGATTATTAGTATTGTAGCCGGAGAACTTTTCAACAACGAAGAGCTGTATGATCCATTAAAAAGTAAAATGATGACGATGGAACTACTCGCTAATGGTGAAATAATCTTTAGCCTTCAGGAGTAGCACAACATGCTCAAGACTTTAATTAAAATTTCAAATGACAAAATATAAAAAGAGCTCTGGCAAAAAGCTGCCTCAGCGTTTTCTGAAAAATGCGATAATCACATTATTAAAAAGAAAGCCCGGAAAGGCTTATGCACTAGGAAGCATCTCTTCTAAGCTTAAAACAAAAAACAGCAAAGATTCGATCAAAAATGCCCTGCACTCGCTGGAGGCAGACCATAAAATTCAAAAAGACAAGTATGACAAATATGCCTTACACCCGGGCTATCGACATACTGATAATAATATCAAAACGAAACAATTAGAAGGCAGGGCAGATCTCACTTCATCTGGTGGCGCATATATAATAGTCGATGGACAAGAACGAGACATTTATATACCCAAGAAATATGTAAATGGGGCACTCCAGGGAGACACTGTTCTAATCGAGGCGATTATGCAACGCAATGGAAGAAGACCTGAGGGTCGAATAAAATCGATAGTAAAACGAAAAAGGTCTTCTTTCATTGGCACCTTTAAAGATTTTACAAAATATGGTTTTGTATTTGTAGAGACACCTCTTATGTCTCTGGATATCAAGGTTTTACCCGATCAGTTTAACAATGCTAATGATGGTGATGCCGTCATAGTCGAAGTAAAAGATTTTGGTAAAACGCCAAATCATGGTATGATGGGGAAAGTCGTTGAAATCCTAAACCAGGATGATAAAAACGACTTTGAGATGAACAGTATCCTGGTTAATAATGGTTTCGAGATTGCTTTCGGGGAAGAAGTAATACAAGAAAGTGAAGCCTTGTCCGATCATATAAGCAACGAAGAAGTCGGACTACGAAGGGATATGAGAGAAGTCCTTACATTTACTATAGATCCACTTACGGCGAAAGATTTTGATGATGCTATTTCATATCAGGTCCTGGATAATGGAACGACAGAAATCGGGGTACATATAGCAGATGTTTCGCATTTTGTTCTGCCGGGATCAGCATTAGATAAAGATGCCTTCCGCAGGTCCACTTCTGTCTATCTGGTTGACCGAGTTTGTCCAATGCTTCCTGAGAAAATAAGTAATGAGCTATGCTCCTTGAGACCCAATGAGGATAAATTAAGTTTTTCGGTAATATTCACCGTTGCTCAGGATAATCAAATTATAGATAGCTGGATGGGCAAGACGATCATTCATTCTGACAGAAGATTTACATATGAAGAAGCCCAGGAAGTCCTTGAGGGAAATAGTGAAGAACTCTCAAAAGAATTGATATATATAAATAGTATTGCCAAATCTCTCAATAAGAAAAGATTTAAAGAGGGATCAATCAATTTTGATTCTGACGAAGTTCGATTTGAACTGGATGCCTCTGGCACGCCTGTAAGTATCGTCAGAAAAGAGCGTAAAGATGCCCACAAATTAATCGAAGAATTCATGCTGCAGGCGAATCGTAAGGTTGCTGAATTTATGGCTAAAAGATCTAATTCCGGTGAGGTGCCGTATGTATATCGTATACATGATCTACCAGACCCTGATCGACTTACAGAATTAGCGTTGCTCGCTTCTGAGTTTGGTATAAAGCTGAATTTTGATTCCCCAAGACAAATCGCAATCTCGCTAAATAGTTTGAGTGAAAATGGAGAACAAGATGATGTTAAGTCCATTCTAAAACCGATGGCAATCAGAAGTATGTCCAAGGCAGCATATTCTTCTGATAACATTGGGCATTATGGGTTGGGTTTTGAACACTACAGTCATTTTACATCACCGATAAGAAGGTATTCTGATGTATTGGCACATCGAATATTATATAAAAATCTATCAGGGGTTGTACGAGCAGACAAAGGATTGTTAGAAGAGAAATGTCATTATATCTCTTTGAAGGAAAGAGATGCTATTACGGGTGAGAGAGAATCTGTGAAATATAAACAGGTTGAATACTATTCTTCACGAATTGGTACGGTCACCCAGGGCGTTATCAGGAACATTATTGACAAAGGTTTCTTTATAGAATTATCTGAAAGCCAGGCTGACGGATATATTCCATTAGAGCTTCTTAAAGAAAAAGTCATGATTCATCCGGCAAGGATAAAAGTAACAGGATTATCCTCAGGACAAGTATGGCGAATCGGGGATCGTGTATCTGTCAAAATCTCTGATGTGAATCTTAATAAAAGGCAGATTGATCTGATGTTCAACAGCGATACAATTGATGACAACCACTAATGTGTTCATTAGCAGAATGTTATCAAATATTTAATAGCTGACCAAAAGTTAAAATTATAGTATCTTTGCACCCCATTTGAAGAAATTTACTTTATGAGTAAAAAAAGAGTCTTATATGTCACTCAGGAGATGAGTCCATATACAGTTCTAAGTGAAATATCGGCTATTGTTAATCAACTTGCCCCACATACCTACAACAAAGGATTTGAAGTACGTGTATTAATGCCGAAGTATGGACTTATCAACGAGCGACGGCACCGGCTGCACGAAGTTGTAAGGCTATCCGGAATGAATATTATCGTTGATGATGATGATTTTCCACTAATTATTAAAGTGGCTTCCTTGCCAGGATCAAGAATGCAGGTCTATTTTTTAGATAACGAAGAGTTCTTTAAGAGAAAAGCCATTTTTGACGACGCTAACAAGAAACCTTTTAAGGACAATGCTGACAGAATGGTATTTTTCTGTAAGGGTGTTATGGAAACCGTAAAGAAATTTGGTTGGGCCCCTGATATTATTCACTGCCACGGTTGGATGACTGGATTGATACCTATGTATCACCATAAAATTTATAAGCAAGATCCGATTTTCCAGGATGCCAAAATGATATATTCAGTATATAATAGCTCCTATGCAAATACTTTTGCAAACAACTTTTTTGATAAGGCGCGAATTAATGATCTCAGTAGCGAAGATCTGAATGATTACAGAGATGGTGACCAGATTACGATTCACGAAGGTGCCATTAAGTTTGCCGATGGACTAATTGTAGGAAGCGATTCTCTTCCTGAAAGCGTTCAGAATGCTGTTGATGCTTCTTCAGCCCCTAAGATCGAGCACAATAGCGAAGAATTCTTGGCAGAATACCTAGATTTTTATAAGTCACTTTTAAGTACATAGTCTTTGAGAAGATTTGCCGTTTATAGTTTACTACTAGTCATGCTATGCGTAATTTGCTCTTGTGCTGACGATACAAAAGTAGGTTCGGGACTATTGGGATCAGAAGATTTGGAAGTTTTATTTACGGATGATTTTGACATAATCCTGACCCAACATCCCCCAACACCTTTTAACCTATCCCTGGCACAGTTTTATTCATTGGGAACTCTGGATAATCCAAGTTTTGGAGAATTTACTTCTTCTTTCTATGTAAGACCTACCTTAAGTAGTTTTTCGATTGTGCCAAATTTCGTAGGAGGCACTTTTGATTCAGTAGTCCTGGCACTCAAAGTAGATACGACAAGATTTTTTGGGAGATCGGATGCCTTCTACGATATAGATGTCTTGTCCCTAAATGAGTCTATTGACGACATTGATACGTTCAGGTCTGATCAAGTATTTATGACCAATCCGGTTCCCGTAGGCACAAGGAGTCGTATTGTACCATCAAAACTTGATAGCATATTGACATATGATCAATTAGGTGACACCGTTTATTTTTCTGATGTGATAACCATCCCTCTTGATAGAAGATTTGGAGCAAGTATATTCGTTGATACATTAAACAATGATAACCTGGTGGGATTCTCGACATTACTAGATGGATTTCTTGTTCAGGCTACATCTACTAACTCAATCCTTCAGGTAAATCTTGCCGACGAAGTTTCGTCTCTTTTATTTTATTACAAGGATTCTTCAGGTGTTAATCAGTCATTCCCTTACAGATTTAGCGGAGATGCTCCTCTGAATTTTAGCTATGATATTTCTGGATCAAATCTCGAAGAGACTATAAATAATCCTACTTCTGAATTGTTTTACATCCAGGGTCATGCCGGGGCGATTCTAGAAATTGATATCGATGATGTAAATAAACTTTCGGATCCATTTATCAACCATGCCTCTATAGAAGTTTATGCGCAAAATGAAGGTATTATTGATACCAGTATCTTTGGACTTCCGTTGGCACTTGATCTCCTAAGAACTAATGAAGCTGGCGATTTGGTATCTGTTATAGATCTGGCAGTCGGTCAGGAGCAAGGTCAAACTCGTGGTATTTTTGATGGAGATATAGAAGTGGATGAGACTAAGCAGATTGTCAAATACGAAATGAACATCACGACACATCTTAAAGAAATATTAGAAGGCAGGCAATCTTCTAAGATGTTCATCGCTGTAAGAAATAGAACTCAAACTCCGAATAACCTTATCATTTACGGCCCAAATCATCCGATTTACCCGGTAAGACTGAAACTCACACATACCAAATCTTAATTTATGTGTGGAATAATCGCCTACTTAGGTGATAAAGAGGCTACTCCTATACTTATAGATGGGCTTTACAAGCTCGAATACCGTGGATATGACAGCGCAGGATTGTCTGTTTTAGAGCATAAAAACCTGACCAGCTATAAATGCACGGGGAAGGTCAGTGCACTGGATGAATTAATAAAAGAAGAGGCTTTATGTGGAACTATTGGAATTGCTCATACAAGATGGGCTACACATGGTCCCCCTAATGATATAAATGCTCATCCTCATAATTCGGAAGATGATAAAATCAGCGTGGTTCACAATGGAATTATTGAGAATTATCTTTCATGGAAATCCATTTTAGAAAACAAGGGGTATCACTTTAAAAGCGAGACAGATACAGAAGTAATCGCTCATCTCATCAGCTATTTCAAAAAAGAATTTAAAATTGGAACCGAAGAAGCCCTCAGAAGAATTTTGCAAAAGGTAGTTGGAGCATATGCTTTGGTGATCCTTGATTCGGATAATCCTGAGACAATTCTTGCTGCCAAACGCAGTAGCCCCCTTGTTTTTGGAATCGGCGATGGAGAGTATTTTCTGGCTTCTGATGTTAGTGCGATTGGCCAATACACAGATAAATTTATTTTCATAGAAGATGATCAAATCATCAACATCCATCGGCATGAAGGATATAGAATTTCTTCATTAAAGAATGAATCAATCCCCGCAGAAATTCAGGAAATAGATGTTCAGATCGAAGAAATAGAAAAAGGGGGCTTTCCTCATTTCATGCTTAAAGAAATCTACCAACAGCCGCAAACAATTGCTGATAGTATGCGTGGCCGGTATCACGTTGAAGATAAATGGGTCAGTGTAGGAGGTGTAAAAGATCACCTCGATAAATTTGCATCTATCGACCGCCTGATATTTGTGGCCTGTGGCACATCATGGCATACTGCCCTCGTGGCAGAATACCTATTTGAAGAAATAGCGCGCATACCGTGTGAAGTGGAATATGCGTCTGAATTCAGGTATCGAAATCCAATTATAAGAAAAAATGATGTGGTTATTGCCATATCACAATCTGGTGAGACCGCAGACACATTAGCTGCCTTGGAGCTTGCTAAAGAAAAAGGTGCCTTGACTTATGGCATTGTAAATGTAGTCGGGTCGAGTATTGCCAGGATGACTGATACTGGATCTTATACACATGCAGGACCCGAAATCGGCGTAGCATCTACTAAGGCCTTTACAAGTCAACTGTGTGTGCTGTCACTAATGGCCATACAGTTGGGTCATCATTTAGGGAGGTTAAGTGATGAATTATATCACACATATATCACAGAGTTGGATTCATTGCCGTTGAAAGCGACTAAGATCCTTTCTCAAGACGAGAAATTGCGGTATATTGCCTCTGAAATCAAGAGCGCTAGTAATGCGCTTTACCTGGGCAGAGGTTTTAACTTTCCAGTTGCCCTTGAAGGTGCCTTGAAATTAAAAGAAATTTCTTACATCCATGCAGAAGGATATCCTGCTGCTGAGATGAAACATGGACCCATTGCCTTGATTGATCTTTATATGCCTGTGATTGTTCTGGCCACAAATGAAAGTGTGCTGGATAAAATTTTAAGTAATATTGCAGAAGTAAAGGCTCGAAAAGGAATCGTAATTGCGATCATAAACGAAGGCAACGAAAGAATTAAAGACGCAGTAGATTTTTACGTAGAAATTCCTCAAATTAAAGAAACACTATCTCCTATAATTTCAGTCATTCCTTTGCAACTACTGGCATATCATATAGCCGTAATGAGGGGATGCGATGTAGACCAACCAAGAAACCTTGCTAAATCAGTAACAGTAGAGTAACATGAGCACAGAAAATATGTTATATAATTCCCAAATGGATAACCTTGTTATCTCTGAATATGGGAGAAATATTCAAAATATGATCCTGGCTATCAAGGATATGGATGACGTACTCAAACGTCAGGAATATGCTGAAGCCATTGTTGATTTAATGCACCAGATGCATCCTACGGACAAAAATAATCCAGATTCAAAAGTTAAGCTGTGGCATCACTTGTTTAAGATTGCAGGCTTTGATATAAATGTGGTGCCGCCAGACGGAATAATTCCTACACCTGATAATACACGCATTCAGATGGCGGCAGTGGAATATCCCAAAACCCTCAGGAAGTACCGTCACTATGGTAAGAATGTACAAGTTTTGGTAGAAAAGGCCGTACAGATGGAAGACGGTGAGAAAAAGGAAGAATTTGTGATGATCATCGCAGCTTATATGAAGCTGGCTTACAGGACGTGGAATCGAGAACATTTTGTGAGTGACGAGGTTATCAAACAGGATCTGCTGGCAATGTCTGAAGGAACTATTCAGATAGCGGATGACGACAGTATAGTAGTCACAGCCCCAATGCCATCAAGTAATCAATATCGAAGAAGACCAAATAATAAAGGCCGTAAAAACACTAACTATAGGACCAATAATAGGAATAGTGGTGGCCGACATGGTGGCGGTCGCAATAATAACAGAAACAAGAGACGATAAAATAAGCGCCAACCCTTCCCAGTTTAATATTGAAATAAATTAAAGTGAAGATCCTCACTCTTTGAGTGTGCGATGATAATTGAAGGTATGGGGGAATCCAATTCATTTAAGGTAGAAGGACAAGCAAGGCTTAGCGGAGCCATCACACCACAGGGTGCAAAAAATGAAGCGCTACAGATCATTTCTGCGGTGCTTTTATCCAGCGAAAAGATCACATTATCCAATGTCCCTGACATCCTGGACGTAAGACGATTAATAGACCTGGTAAAAGGACTGGGTGTAATCACTCGGAAAACCGGACCAAATTCTTATGAATTTGAAGCTCGTGATATTGATCTTGACTACCTGGCAAGTGATGAATATCAAAATAACGCGAAGAGAATCAGAGGCTCAGTAATGCTGTTAGGACCTATGATAGCCCGCTTTGGCAAGGCCTATATGCCTAAGCCAGGAGGTGATAAAATTGGACGTCGGCGAATTGATACACACCTGAATGGCTTTCATAAATTAGGAGCAGATTTCAAATTCGATCAAGAACGGGATAGTTATTACCTCGGAGGTAAGAATCTGAAAGGAAGTTATATCCTTATGGATGAGATCTCGGTGACAGGTACAGCCAATATAGTCATGGCAGCATCTCTTATCCAGGGAGAAACCGTCATATATAATGCCGCATGCGAACCCTATCTGCAGCAATTGTGTCGAATGCTAAATAGAATGGGCGCTAAAATAGAAGGAATAGGCTCTAACCGGTTAACTATTACAGGTGTATCTGAACTTGGAGGAACAAGCCATGAAATCATGCCTGATTTCATTGAGATTGGTAGTTTTATAGGTCTTGCAGCTATGACCCAGTCTGAAATAACAATAACCGGAGCGGGAAAGGCTGACTTGGGTATTATTCCGGGTGTATTTAATAATCTTGGTATTGACCTGAAATGGTCCGGACAAGATCTTATTGTACCCCAACAAGATCTATATGAAATTCACAGCTTTATTGATGGATCGATTCTGACCGTCTATGATGCCCCATGGCCGGGCTTCACCCCTGACTTAATAAGTATTATTCTTGTGGTTTGTACACAGGCGAAAGGCAGCGTACTGATACATCAGAAAATGTTTGAAAGCCGTTTGTTCTTCGTTGATAAATTAATCGATATGGGGGCACAAATCATTCTTTGTGACCCACACAGAGCTACCGTTATCGGACTTGAACGCAATCAAAGACTAAGAGCAATAGAAATGACTTCTCCTGATATCAGGGCTGGGGTTTCCTTGTTAATTGCAGCACTTTCTGCACAGGGTACAAGTGTTATTCATAATATTCAGCAAATCGACCGCGGTTATGAACGAATCGATGAAAGACTTAATGCTCTTGGAGCAAATATTGAGCGTGTAAATTTATAAGGTGTATTACTTCTCCCGGGAGATCATATATTCTACCAGTTTACTCAATGCTCTCTGGCTGTCGTTAATCTCAAATCTGTTTATGATCATTAAGGCTTGATCCTTATAATAATTCATTCGTTCGGCAGCATATTCAATCCCATGATTATCCTGTACAAATTTTATGATTTCTCTTCGTTTATCTTTTTTATCGCTTTTCTTCCTGACGAGATATAAAATATGTTTTCTCTCTGATTCTTCTACCTTACTCAATGCGTGGATCAATGGAAGTGTCATTTTTTTCTCCTTGATATCGTTGCCTGTTGGCTTTCCCACATTAGCAAAACCATAGTCAAATAAATCATCCTTTATTTGATACGCCATCCCGGCCGCATATCCAAAAGATTTCAGCGCTTCTATTTGTTCAGGATTGTCGGTGACACTGGCAGCGCCGGCAGCACAGGAAGCCGCAAGCATAGAAGCTGTCTTTTGTCTTATAATATCATAGTAAACCTCTTCCGTAATATCTAATTTTCTAGATTTATCCATTTGTAATAATTCTCCTTCGCTCATTTCACGGACAGCTTGAGATAGAATTTGTAGCGCATTGTATTGTTCGTTTTCCAGCGCAAGAAGCATCCCTTTGGAAAAGAAAAAGTCTCCGACAAGAACTGCTATCTTATTTTTCCAAATCGCATTGATGGAGAAAAAACCCCTGCGCATATTTGCATCATCTACCACATCGTCATGTACAAGTGAGGCAGTATGAAGCAATTCTATAAGTGAGGCAGCAACATAGGTTTCTTTCCGAATAGGGCCGATAGTCTTGGCACTTAAAAAGACGAGCATTGGTCTGACTTGTTTGCCTTTTCGCTTGACGATGTAGTGCGTTATTCTATCAATTAACGGTACCGTACTTTTCATAGAAGATTCAAAGTGCAGCTCGAACTCCTTAAGCTCAGATTTTATCGGGCGTTGTAAGTCCTTTAGTGAAGACATCTCATGATTTGCACAATGACCGCTCGTTTTGAGCGGTCATTTATGTTGTTATCTAGAACCACAAGTCAAATAATAGGTTTGACTTTTAGGTATTATTTTGTCTGTAAGGTCGTGAAAAGTCCGTTATTTTTTTCCCACAGTATGCGATCTTTAATATTGATGTCTCCATTCATATCATAATCTTCTAGGAAATAACTACTGTTAGCTCCATTATTTTGGAGCCAAAGCGTTAAGTCTCTCGTATTAATATCAATATCTGAAGATAATTCTACAATCAACTCTCCGTTACCGGCCACCATCATATAAGTACCATATTCATCTTGAACCTGGCCAATACCGAGGATAGAAGTAAATGAGTTCTGCCTTGTGAAGTCATATTGTATAATTCCATTTTCCGGTATTACTTTATAATGAGACATTACTGGCAGGTGATTCCGGTGTTCGATTACCACGTAATAGCCTTCTTCCAACGGGTATGCGATATCTATAGGGTTAAAAATTTCTATTGAACCGTCATTATATAGAAGTGCTGCCCCTCTCCATGCTTCACTTAATTTGCCAGGATTAGCCCTCAAGCTAACCAGCACCCAATCCACAACATCCGGAGGATAGGCTTCTTCATTTGACTTGTTGCTATCTTTCAAATTCTTGCCTTCATCACCTTCATAAAACCAGGGTGCCTCGTTAAATGGCTGGCCCGCCGGTGTTGCTTTACCAAAGAAAGTAATAGGCTTTTGACCCGGGAGATATCCTCCTTCATTGAGATCTGTCTTCATTAGTCCTCCTGTAGCCTGACAAGCTCCCTGAAGCATAACATTAACTTTTAACTCTGAAACCTTCGCAGCTGCTGGAGGAGGTATGGTATCATTTACACATAGTTCTTCAGAAAAGATTATTCTTATTTCCGGAGTTCTGGCCTGATCTGAGTGTTCACTGGATGCAAATGCCAAAGATTTAAAAGGTGTCTTTTCTTTAGGCTGAATGATAAAACCAAAAAACTCAAGATTCTCATCTATAATTTTATCTACTAGTTCTGTCACATCGACAGTAATTTTGTCGAAGTTATTATTCTGAGGTATTGTCGCAGAAGGGCTCGTATGATAATTCGGTCTGGAATTCCATGTGACAGTATTTTCATCCCAGGGCTCATTTAGCAAATGTATCAACGCTTCATTATCCCCAAATTGGCCACCCTCATAATCAGAAAAGCCAGGATCGGAATAAAGAGTAATCGTCGCACTTTCGAGACCGACAGATTCTCCATCGATTGCCATATCAATAGGGAAATCGAGAAGAATATGTGCATGTGTTGAAAGTAGTTCGTTTTGATTAATGGCCCATTCATTCACAAGTAAAGAGCTTTCATTTCCAAAATTACTGGTGCTTAAAGATGCTTCATTGGTCACATAACTATCTATTCCATTATTCTGCTCCAACTTTATATCCAGGACTGTATTTATCTCAACTATGCAGTCACCATCCTCACAATCTATTAACCCATCATTGTCATCATCTTTACCATTATCACAAATCTCCGGACACTGTTGACCTTC
>JAJCYJ010000879.1 GCA_029262975.1 Saprospiraceae bacterium | reverse complement strand
CCTTCGAAAAGGTCGTGTATTACTCTATCCTACGGACACCGTTTGGGGTCTTGGTTGTGATATTCATAATAAAAGTGCAGTCAAACGCATTTATGAGATAAAAAACAGACCCAGAAATAAACCCTTCATTCTAATGGTCAGCAGTATAGAGATGCTAAAAAATTATATTGATGGAATACATCCAAGAATTGAGACCCTACTCACCCATCATCTTCAACCGCTAACGATAATTTACAAGGGTGGAGAAAATTTACCAGATTATTTACTTTCGGAGACCGGTACTATTGGAATAAGAGTTACACATGATGAGTTTTGCAAGAAGTTAATCTCTGCCATCAATCAACCTCTTATTTCGACATCAGCTAACCTGGCAAATGAAGCAGAGCCCGCTTCATACAGCGAAATTGATCGGCGAATATTGGAAATGGCAGATGATGTAATAGATCCAATTCTCGAACGGTCATCAGGGCCTCATGAGCCTTCGGTAATTGCAACCTTTAATCATAAAGGTGAATTAGACTTTCTTAGATCCTGATTAATTATAGCCCAAAAATTCGTTGTACAAGTCACTTCGAATTACTCTGATAGCTTCGGTGATATACTCATCTGTATCATCCTTTTCTATCATATCTCCATTTTTAATGCTATTCCCTATGATTGACCATTTGACATTAGCAGTGATTTGTTTAATACAATCCTCCTCCACATTCAATTCATATACTAATTTGGCAATGGCTGCATCAATATTTAATATCTGTTCTTTCTCCCAAAGGCGATCTCTCACCACAAGGTCTTTTGTCTTTTGTTCCAATGTCCTTTGCAATGGACATTCTGAGATTTCGATATCCACCGGTATACCCTTTTCTGCAAACAAATTTCGAGCATTCACAAGTGATTTATAGATGCTGTCCGTATTGTTCTGGCCATATATATGTCGTCCACTAGGAAGGATATACTCTCCTATTGACAAATTAATTGACCCTTGATTAGAAAGGTCGTAATTCTGTTGGATCAATCCTTTACCATATGTGTTTTGGCCAATAATAACTGCCTTATCATAATCCTGAAGCACACCTGCCAGAATTTCACTTGCTGAGGCTGAGTATTCATTACAAAGAATGACTATTCTTTCCACGTCAAGAAAATTTCGGCCATTACTATGATATTCTTTAGTTTTTTGAATTCTGCTCTTGGTAGAAAGTATAAGTCGTTCTTTTTCAGGAATAAACTGATTCAATATTTTAATTGTTTCTTCAACAATGCCGCCGGGATTGTTTCGCAGGTCTATGATTAAACTCTGGACAGACCCATTCATCTGTCCATGTCTTTCGAGTACTTGCATAAAATCGCGAAACACATTGCTGTAGAATCTTTTAATTTTCACAAGACTTATATACGATTCTGGTCCATTCTGAATAATATAATCTTCTATTAATGGTAATTCTACATCTTCTACATTTAGGTTATGTGAGCGGATTACGGCATCAGACCAGCTATATATGTCTATCCTGACTTCATCTCCAAGATCGTTAATCTTGTGTCTCAATAAGCTATCTAAAGGCATCATCGAATTTGTTAAATCGATACTGTCAAGAGATATCACTATGTCCCCTCTTTTGATTCCGGCTTGGTCAGCTGGAGATGCCGGAATCACTTTATACACATATGTTGAATCTCGATATTGAATAAACTCAAGACCGATGCCTCTGAATAGTCCGTCCATATAGCGGTCGTACCTCTGGCTTCCTTTTTTACCGAAATAGTGGCTGTATGGGTCAAGTTGGTCTATCATTTCCCTTAAAACAGCATCTGTATATACAGACTCATTCAGATCACCGTAAAACTTTGTTTTTATGTGCTCTGAGGCTTCATAAATGGCTAGGTGTGCTGGAATATCACTTTTGCGTACATATCCATCGTCGACCAGTGACTGGTTAAATTGCATGCCAATGAGGATACCAAAGGCACAAACCATGGCCATGATCAATGGATAAAATAAATGTGATGATTGCTTAAAATTCATTTGACATAAATGGAAGCAAGTTAAATCAAAATGCACCGTACATTACTAAGGAATCCCAATACTTATATTAAAAAGCCCTATATGAACAAAAATTTACATCTATAGGATAAAATTAACCAAAAATGACGTGGGATAGGAGTAATTTTATCATATTTACTTCATAAATCTATTCGTGAATAACAATTATTTAAAAATTTTCTCCGATGAAATTAGATAACACGGACCTCAGAATCATTTCGATGATGCTGGAGGATGCCAAAACTTCCTATGCCGAAATCGGCAAGGAGCTGCATGTGTCTGGTGGTACAGTACACGTGAGGCTTAAGAAGTTGTCCGAGATGGGCGTTATTACTGGAAGTAAACTCAAAGTTGATTTTTCAAAATTGGGTTTTGATGTAATAGCCTTTGTCGGTGTCTTCTTAGAAAAAAGTCAGTATTATGACAGTGTCATAGCTGACCTTAAGGAAATTCCAGAGGTTATCTCTGCTCATTACACAACGGGTAACTATAGTATATTTACCCAGCTGTTATGCAGAGATACTGATCACCTTAGAGAAGTACTTTCTTCTAAAGTGCAACAGATTGAAGGAATTCAACGTACCGAAACTTTTATTTCTCTTGAAGAGTCAATTCACAGACCACCTATGGTGATCGGTAAAGAAGCTCCGAAGAAGAAGCGAAGGAAAAGCAAGTAATTTGTGAAAGAATTAAGCTCCTAAATAATGTTTTAGGAGCTTACTTCTTGATGAAGATCTTAGTTTGTTGATCGCCTTATCTTTTATTTGTCGTACACGTTCTCTTGTAAGCCCAAATCTTTCTCCAATATCTTCAAGCGACATAGGATGTTGAGAACCAATACCAAAGTATAATTTAATGACGTCACATTGTCTTTCTGTCAATGTACCAAGCGATCGTTCTATTTCTGTTCTTAAGGAAGCACTGTATTCCAATCCAGTGTCTGTACCCGGTGTCGCACTGTTCTCCAATACATCAAGCAGAGAGTTATCTTCTCCATCTACAAATGGTGCATCCATCGAGACATGTCGAGCAGCTACGCCTAAGGTAGTTTCTACTTCTTCGGTTGGAATTTCCAGTAATTCAGCAAGCTCACTGGAAGAAGGTTCGCGTTCGAATTCTTGTTCTAATTCAGAAAATGCCCGATTGATTTTATTTAAAGAGCCTACTTTGTTAAGCGGAAGTCTTACAATTCGGGACTGCTCAGCCAGTGCTTGCAAGATAGATTGTCTGATCCACCAAACAGCGTAGGATATAAACTTAAACCCTCTTGTTTCATCAAATCTTTGGGCTGCTTTAATAAGTCCAAGATTCCCTTCATTAATCAGGTCACTAAGTGATAAGCCTTGATTTTGATATTGTTTTGCTACGGAGACAACAAACCTGAGATTGGCCTTTGTAAGTCTCTCTAGTGCTTCCTGGTCGCCCTCTTTAATACGTTTCGCCAAATCCACTTCCTCTTCAGGAGTGAGCAGATCCACTTTTCCAATTTCCTGGAGATATTTTTCTAAAGATTGGCTTTCTCTGTTTGTAATTGACTTCGTAATCTTTAACTGCCTCATGTGTCTGTGTCAGGTTGTAGATAAAAACTATTACTGGGCACGAATATATGTCCTTTTAAAATAAGATGCTCAAAGAAAAATATAAGGACAATAATCTAGTTATCAAATAATTTTATCCTCTATTTCTTTGATTAATTGAGAATTTTATCCTTAATTGCCGCCTTCTATCATCAGGATAGTTACAAGACAGAAAAGTTACCCATGAAGTTATTAGTGCAGGATGAATAGAGTGAGAATAGATATAGAGTTTATATTAAGGGCATCACCTGCCATTTTATACACTTTTTTAACCACACCAGCTTGTCTGGTTAGATGGTTTTGCGATGAAGTAGACATACAGGACGATGTCTTTACATTTACCTGGCAAGGAGCTGACGAGTTAGCTGAAATGTTAGATGATTATGAAGATGAGCGGGTCAGATTTGGTTGGGAGGATGCTGAGGACAATGAATTCCTAGAATTTCGCATGTATAAATCCGACGTCACGAATGAGACAGTACTCGAAATAACCGACTTCTGTGATGAAGGTGAAGAGCAAAGTCAAAGAGACTACTGGGATAATCTCATCCAAATATTGAAAAAAGAAACGGGCGGATAATCCTTTTCAACGTTCAATACTTCTACACGCTTTTTATTTTTTTTACAAAACCAACAGCAGCTCTACAAGATGCCGCTCATAAGTGTCGTTATCATGTCTAAAGGCAAAACATTATATTTTTGCCTGTGCTACTTCACAAAACACTTAACCAAGCGCATTGAAAATAACTACTCACCTTTGGCAGATTCTGTCGACCATAATTCTTATCGTTTGCTCGATATGGGTATATGATCAATACTTTCAACGAATTACGGTAATAGAGAAGATACCAGATAATTATCAGGAAGTAAGTCTGGCTGATCAAACTCAGAGAAGATGGGATTCTTTTCGATCTTCAGCACCTGATGATTTTATTTACGCTGCTGCCAAGTCAAAATCCTCCGTTGTATATATTACCTCATATCAGAAAATTAATAAATCCAGGTACAAAGATGAATATCGAAGAGAAAAGGGGTCAGGCGTGATCATTTCAGATGAAGGTGATATTGTGACTAACTATCATGTCATAGCGAATGCTGATTATATTGAAATCACACTGGAAGATAAGAGGGAATATATAGCCGAAGTAATCGGAAAAGACGAGTCTACAGATCTCGCCTTGCTCAAAATCGAAGCAAAGGGACTCCCTTATTTGATTTTTGCTAATTCGGATTCTCTGCAAGTAGGTGAATGGATACTGGCCGTTGGCAATCCGTTTGGTCTGCAATCCACAGTTACAGCCGGAATTGTTAGTGCTAAAGCGCGCAATATTGACGCGTTAAATAAAAATGATATAGAATCATTTATCCAGTCTGATGCGGTAATTAACCCTGGAAGTAGTGGTGGTGCACTCGTGAGCTCATCCGGACTATTAATGGGTATTTGCACTGCCATCATTTCTAAATCAGGAAATTATGAGGGATTGTCATTTTTCATTCCAAGTAACCTGGCTAGGAAGGTGATCGTTGACCTCAAGGAATTTGGCACAGTTCAAAGAGGAAAAATTGGGATAAGCATTTCTGATGTGGACGCTGATCTCGCGAGAAAAGTAAAATTGCCGTTTATTAAAGGTGTCTATATAAATTCAATAAATCTTAATAGTGCAGCCGCAGAAGCGGGATTTAAAAAACAGGACGTAATTACAACCCTTGATAAACAAACGGTGAATTCTTCTTCAGAATTCTACGAAGAGTTGAACAGATTCAGACCGGGTGATGAGATATTAATCGAATATTACAGAAAGGGTAAATTTTATAATGCCAGTCTGATTCTTCGTAATTATCTGAATACCACCGATTATATCACTGTTCTGAATGATAAAATTCTGAGAGACCTGGGAATGGAAATTCGAGATTTGAACTCAATAGAAAAATCAAGAAATAAGACAGAAGGTGTAATGGTCATCAGTGTATCTAAGGGGAGTACCATTGATAAGACTAAAATGGAACCGGGATATATCGTTGAATACTTCAATAATGTCAAAATTAAAAATGCCCAAGAGTTCTTGTCCCTCCTAAAAAATACCGACAAGAATATAACACTTCGGGGATTTTATGAACGCTATCCAGGAGTGTTTCCGTATTCTTTCGAATTAACCCCTTAAATGCAGATTGATAATGGTCGGATTACTCTTTATTAGGCATATATTTAACTCGTGAGATTAATACTGCATATTGTCATTTACTTCTTAGGACTCTCCGTATATGCTCAAAAGCCAGTTGTATCTTTTGCGAAAACTTATCCGCCAATTCTTGAATTGACTCAAGAAAAGATTATAAATAATCTAAAGCTTAAAAATTCAGTCTCAGGTTCTAATTACAATGTGAAAGTGAAAAGTCCGTCCATGGCACACACTGCTTTCTTTTGTAAACTTGAGGATAGGTTAGGGAAATCTTCAAAATTCCCTGTAAAAATGAGACTTGGGGATATTAATTATACAAATACCCTGGAAGGAAAAAATATGTATGACCCTGTCAATCGGAGGGCGTTGCTTGAAAATTAATTCGTAAAGAGTCTTTACAAGAGTCCAAATAAGCCTATTTTAAGACATAAAAAAAGCCGGAACATGAGTCCCGGCTATTCTTACTGTATTATAGTTTTATTATAAGCTCGAATGTAAAATTCGATTTATAGTCTATCTATAACCTCCACGATCGCGGTATCCGCCGCCGCCACCGCCGCCGCCGCCACTGCCACCACCGCCGTAGCCACCACGTCCTCTTCCACCGCCGCCGCCGCCATAGCCGCCACGACCTCTTCCTCCGCCACCGCCACCTCCTGGTGGGTTTGCTTTCTTAACGACAATCTCACGACCGTCTAGTTCCGTTTCATTGAGTGATGCAATAGCTTTTTCGGCTTCATCATCGTTTGGCATTTCCACAAAACCGAATCCTTTTGATCGACCTGTGTCCCTGTCCATAATAATTTTAACAGAATCAAGATCTCCAAATGGTTGAAATAATGACCTTAATTCGTCCTCAGTTGTATCATAAGACAACTTAGCAACAAAAATATTCATACTAAAAATTAATAAATAAAAAAATAAAAAAATAAAGTCGCCTTCATATCAAAGAGAAAATCCCCTTTTGAAAGCGCTTACAAATCTACATTAAATAATGCAGCCAAAGCCAATATTGTTCCCTCACAAGGAAAAAATTTGACCTTGCTCACATATTTGGTATCCCTTATGCATGACTTGCTGATGCTCAGAGCTTAATGGATCGAGTAAAGGGTTAGTATGATTGATGTGTATAAAATGTACTTTTTTCTTATGTTGTATTGTCAATGAATCAAGCATCGACATGGTTTCCGATACGAATGGATGAGGTATCTCACTCATATCTCTGTTAGGTATTTCACCATTCTGATAAAACGATCCATCAATTAAAAGATAATCATATAAATAGATTTCTTTTTCAAGTTTTCTATCCCATTTTGACCATTTGTCTATGTCCGGTATAAACAATATACTGCGTGAACCTCCCTGAATATGATATCCTACAGTTTCTGAAAATTCATCCCTGTGAGGAACAAGAATAGGTTTTATCTTAACATTGTTCGAGATAGAAATAAGAGAATCGTGCTCTAATGGGCGGAGATCAATATTCTCAAGATCAACTAACTGTGACCATGGCCCATTTACTGTTAAGAAATTTTTCATCTTGGGCATGGCGTATACAGGCACATTTGAAGCACCCATCACTTCTCTACCTAAATGAATTAAGCCACTGTAATGACCAATGTGCGCATGTGTCAGGAAGATACCTTTAAGTTCAAACTTATTGCCTTGATGAAATCTTATCAATTGCAATTGATTTTTGAAATCTGGAGTTGCATCTATTATCCAGCAACTGTGCGTCTCAGGATCCACAATTCCTAATGAGGCCACCATTTTCTGTTGTTTCGGATCTTTCCAAGCATCCTCACAACATTTTTTTGTGCAATTTGCCTGAGGAAAGCCTGCATCTTGAGCTATCCCTAATACCAGGACATATGGTTCATTTTTAATGTGCTCTACGGAATCAGAATGCCCTTCCATAACACAAGCAGCAAAAAGACTGCATAAGAAGAATAGGAGCATTATTGTCCCTGCTGTAAAAAATGCTATTTGGTGTGCTTTATGTTTTTGCCATTTCATAATTAATCGTACTTGCTGCATTTATAAAGAATTTATGCTTTAATATATCAAAAGGACTGTACCCTTTATTACGTCCTTTGATCCATCAGCGTAAGATACTTCTAATGAATAAATGTAGACTCCAACTGGTAGCAGGTGGCCATTCTTCAGACCATCCCAGCTTTCGTTTCTGTTATTTATCTCAGGAGATGAATTATAATAGACCGGTGCACCCCACCGGTCATAAATAGTCAAATCATTAAGGTCTATTGTACCTTCAATTGACTGCAGCATAAATCGCTCGTTGCCCGATTCACTCATGGGATAGAATGCAGTCGGAATATATAAGTGCTTGTTTACAGGTAACGGTTCAACATCTATAGCATCTTCAAGCAGACATCCAGAGGCTGTCTCGACCGAAACCCTAAGCCGAAAAGGATGGTCAATCAACTGAGATAAAATGGATCCTTCAACTGGTTGCTCATTATCAATTGTCCAATAAACGCGCTCCAATTCTTCTTCTGAGATATTGGCGAATGTAAGCGTAAAAGTGGTTGATTGGCCCTCATACAAGGGTTCATTTGCGCCCATGATAAACACCTGCTGATCCCGACCGTCTCTAATATTAATCATGGCAGAATCCTGGCAGCCAGAAGCATTAATAACAGTAACTGAATAGGATCCGGGTGAGAGAATTTCGATGTGATCTTCTATAGCGCCCGTAGACCATAAATATTGATCATATCCGGGAAGACTCAATTGAATCTCGCTATCAGTGCAAATAACTGTCGGACCAAATATTTGGAGATCAATATTGGCTGTCGGATCAACTTCCAGGTAGGAAGTATCAGGACATCCGTTCTGTTCGTAAACGATTAATTGATACTGACCCGGAAGGTCTGCTTGCAATTCTTTTGAATTAGCTATTGTTCCATCCGGAGTCGTCCATTCATATGCATCAAAAGTCTCGGATACAGAAAGAGTCTTGATGTCTTCATCACAAGGGTTATTTAATATATCTATAGAATAATTTCCGAATAAAATTGATGCAGGAGTAGTATTGCAATCAAAACCATCCTTACATGTCCAAATGACTTCTATATTTCTCCCAAATGTGTATGCCGTGAAAGCTGCCCCGTCTTCACAATTTCGACTAATAGAGTCTACAATACAGAGACCTATAACCATCCCATTTTCTTCAAAATGAATCGTTGTACTTTCTGTATTCCCGC